>JBQTIS010000099.1:0-5117 GCA_052387895.1 Rhodospirillales bacterium
TTCACGTAGATCGTTGGAAAGAGGTCGGGTCATCTTTGCTGGCCTCCTCTCCAGCCAGCATCTTGAATCACAAACCCGGTCCTTTGGGAATCCCTCCCGATTCAAACAATCTTTGAAACGCTCTAGCCGCGGGTCGGCATAGGTATCCCAAAATGGATCGTCGGGGCCGATGCCCATGCCGCGCAGATAGTTCGACTCGCGCAGAGGCTTGCGTAGCCATTCATCGATTCGCGCGGCGATGGGCGCCGAAAATGCGCCCGGCCAGGCGGCAGAAGCGGGAGCTCGTGGGGAGGGCGATTGCATTACCGGCGGTTGGATCGGGTCGCGCTCCAGGATTTCAAGAATTCGCTCCGCCTGCTCCCAGCTATTGCGCGGCGCGGGCGCGGCTGCCTGCGGGCTCCGGGGTGAATTGGAATGACGATACATCAAGACGGCATGACTCCATCGCTGAACAGCATGTGCATTGGGTTCAGGCTACGGCTTGTATCGGGCCTTGGCTAGGGGGACCATGAAAATAATTTTTTTTTGCATGGGGGTATTGCAGTGGCGGATTTCCGGGCTCGCGACTCCTCGCCGCGATACATCGGGCGCGGGTCGGCGACATGCCCGTCACGCCGATGTGTGCTACCGCATTGCAATAGCCGGGCTAGGTTGGGGTCATGCCGTTCATTCCGGTTCTTCTAGCCTTCGTTCTCGGCGCCGCGACTGTCGCGCCCGCGTTCGCCGCGGGGCGCTGCGAGTACGACGCGACCCTCAGCGACCCTGCCGAACTGGTGCTGACGGTGAAGGCGCGCTGCGCGGGCGTTAAGGCGCTGGGCTTCGCCCTTGGGCGCGGCGTGCCGGCCTATGCCGTCGAGGACCGGCGCGATGGGGATGGCGGCGCGGCGGTGTCGTATCGCGTGCGGCTCAGCGCGCTGGCCGAACGCTCGGGCTCGCCCGATGTCGCGCGGCGCGCGGGCAGCATGGTGGTGTCGCCGATCCCGGTGTGGCTGCTGCAACCCGAGGACGAGACGGCGGACGTATCGCTGCGCCTCGCGCAGCAAGACGGCCTCGACGCCGCGATCAACCTGCGGCGCGACGGCGGGCGCTACGCGCTATCCGCCGAGGACATCGACTACGGCGGCTATGCCGCTTTCGGCCGTTTCGCGCGCGAGCGGGTGGAGTTGCCGGGCGGGGAGTTGGAGATCGTCCACGCGCCCGGCCTGCTGGCGATGGACGCGGCGGAATTGAAACAGGCCGTCGGCGAGGCGGCCTCCGAGGTCGCGCGCTACTACGGCCGGTTCCCGGTTGCCCGCGCGCTGCTGTTCGCCCTGCCCGGATCGCCGCGCCGGGGCATCGAGTTCGGCCGGGTGCGCGGCGGCGGCGGCGCCACGCTGATGCTGCGCTTCGGCGCGCTCGCCCGCGCGGGCGAGCTGCGGCGGGAATGGGTTCTGGTGCACGAGCTGATCCATCTGGGCGGGCCGTTCGTGATCCCGCGCGGCGCGTGGCTGATGGAAGGCATGGCCACCTATGTCGAGCCGCTGCTGCGCGCGCGCGCCGGCTGGATCTCGCCCGAGGAGCTGTGGCGCGAGTTCGCGGGCGAAATGGCGCGCGGCTTCGACGCGCTGACGCGCGAGGGCCTCGACCGCGTGTCGCGGCGCGGCGTCTATTGGGGCGGGGCGCTGTTCATGCTGCTGGCCGATCTGGAAATCCGCGAGCGCACGGGCGGCCGCGCGTCGCTGGAGACCTGCCTCGGCGGGGTGCTGGCCGCGGGCGGCGACACCACGGCGCGCTGGAGCCGCGAGCAGGTTTATCGAGCTTGCGACGCGGCGACCGGCAGCTTCGCGATGCGGCGCCTGGCCGCGGAATACGCGGAAAAACCGGGCGCGCTCGACCTGGCGGCGCTATGGCGCGACCTGGGCGTGGGCGTCGAGGATGGCGGCGTGCGCTTCGACGACGCGGCGCCGCGCGCTGGCCTTCGCCGCGCGATCACCGCCGGCCCCGCGCGGAATTGACGACCGGATCGCCGGTGCAGGGCGCGTTTCTCGACAAGCTGACCTGGCAGGAGGCGGCGGAGCGGCTGGCCGCCGACTGGCCGGTGATCGTGCCGGTGGGCGCCGCCTCCAAGGCGCATGGGCCGCATCTTCCCCTGGGCACGGACCGGATTTCGGTCGAGGCCGTGGCGGCGCGGCTGGCCCGGCGCCTCGGCGTGCTGGTGGCCCCGGCGATCGGCTTCGGATTCTACCCCGCGTTCGTCGATTTTCCGGGAAGCCAGCATCTCGGCGCGGCGACGTTCCAAACGCTGACGATCGAGCTGATCGAAGGCTTCATCCGCCACGGCGCGCGGCGCATCCTGGTGCTCAACAACGGCGTGTCGACCGAGGCCCCGCTGCGGCGCGCGGCGGAGGACATCCTGAGCCGGCACGGGGTCGCGATCATGATCGCCGACCTTCCGCGGCTGGGGCGCGGTTTGGACGTATTGTGGACCGCGAAGCTGGGCGGGCACGCGGACGAGCGCGAGACCTCGTTGATGATGGCGGTGGCGCCCGATCAGGTTCGCCGCGACCGCCTGCCCGCGCTGGCCGATGACAAAGCGGGCACGACCGGCGACACGCGCGCCGCCACGGCCGCGAAGGGCGAAAAGCTGATCGCCGCCCTGGTGGACGAACTGCTGGGGGCCATGCAGGCGTCGTGGCCGGATATGACAGTCGCTACGGATCGATGAAGCAACCGCTCGCCCTGCTTCCCGGCCTGCTATGCGACGCGCGCTTGTGGCGGCACCAGTCGGCTCACCTCGCCGACGTCGCCGACCCCTGGATCGCCGACTTCACCACGCAGGATTCGATCGCCGGCATGGCGCGCTCGGTGCTGGAGGCGATGCCCCGGCGCTTCGCGCTGGCGGGCCTGTCGATGGGCGGCTACGTGGCCCTTGAGGTCATGCGCCAGGCGCCGGAGCGCGTGATCCGCCTTTGCTTGCTCGACACTTCGGTGCGGCCCGACACGCCGGAGCAGACCCGGCGCCGCCGCGACCTGCTGGCATTGGTCGCGCGCGGCAAGTTCAAGGGCGTCACGCGCCAGATGCTGCCGTTGTTCCTGCACCCCGCGCGACTCAAGGATACCGCGCTGACGGACACGGTCATGGCGATGGCGGCGCATATCGGCCGCGAGGCCTATGTGCGCCAGCAAACCTCGATCATGAACCGCGCCGACAGCCGCCCGGGCTTGGGCGCGATCGGATGCCCCGCGACGGTCATCTGCGGGCGGCAGGATACGCTGACGCCGCTTGCCGTATCCGAGGAGATCGCCGCCGGAATCCCCGGCGCACGGCTGGAGATCGTCAAGGATTGCGGCCACCTAACGACGATGGAGCGCCCGGCAGAGGTGACGGCCCTGATGCGCGACTGGCTGCTGGCGGCGGCCTAGCCGGCCTGCGGCTCAGTCCGGAAAATCGGGCCCCGGGCGGTCGGGATTGGTCATCGGGAACAGATTGGCCGTCACCTGGCGGATCGCGTTCTTCAGGCGCGGGTCGTCGGGCCCGCCGATGTCGAGCGAGGCGATCACCTGGGTCATCGGCCGGTCCCCGCGGCAATAAGTGGCGACTAGGTCGAGCCGCGCGGCCGCCGACGCGCGGGCGGCGGGCGGCGAGGGCGGCGCCACCGCCAGGGGCTTGCCGCGGTCGCAGATGCGGTCGCCGGTATAGGTGGCCGCATTGAACAGCATCAGCACGCGCATCGGCGCGCGAGAGGCCGCAGTTTGGTCGCGCGATGACGCCATTGCCGCGTCGCTCATTGCCTGCGTCACGATGCGCACGAACTCGCCGTCGGGAATCGCGAACGGGTTTCCGGTCACGACGGTAGGAAGCTGCCGCCCGCCGTGCGGGCCGCCCTGAAGCTCGCCGGGGTCGTAGCCCGACCACACCTGGTCGCGCATGGTCTGCGCCGCGGCGGGCGAAGCAAGGATCGCGGCCAAGGCCGCTGCGGCGGCAAAAGCGACGGGTTTCCGCATGCCGTTCAAATCGCTCCGCCGCCGCCTCTTTGTCAAGGGGCGGCGCCGGCGCGAGTGCGGCGAAGGCCCGGCTAGCGCGGCCAGCGCTTGCCGTTGTTATCCGGATTGTGCGGCGGGAACAGGTTCACCGTCATCTGGTTGATGAACTTGATGAACTTGGGGTCGCGCGGATCCGACACGCCGTCGGCGCTGCCATAAACCTGGGTCATGGCCGATTCGCCCCGGCAGAAGGTCGCGACCACGTTCATGCTGGCGCCGCCGGCGCCGAGCGCGGTCAGCGGCATGCGGCGGTCGCAGATGGCGTTGCCGGTGCGCGTGCCGCCGCCGAGCTGCCAGATCACGCGCAAGGGGGCTACCGCCGACTGTTCCAGCGGCAGGCCCGGCCCGGGGCGGCCGTCGCGCATGCCCTGCGACACCGCCTGGGCCGTGATGTCGGGCGTTACCGGAAAGGGATTGCCGACGATCACCGCCGGCAGGTCGCGCCCGCGGCGCGAGCCGTGCCCGGCGTCGCTCGGCACGTAGCTGCCGAGAATCTCGGCGCTCTTGATGGTAAAGGCGTTCGCCGGAGGCGCCGCGGCCGCCAGCGAACAGCCGCACAACGCGGCGGCGAACAGGATAGACATGCGGACGCGCATTTGCGCCTCCATCGTGAAAGCTTGCACGACGCCAATTGTAGCGTCCCGGCGCCTCTTGGCGCTGTGATGCGCTTCACACACCGGCGCAAAGGGCGCGGCCGATCCGGGCTTATGGGAACAGCGGCTGCTGCTCCAGCGCCGTGGTCTCGGGGAAGCCGTGCATCAGGTTGAAATTCTGCACGGCCTGCCCCGATGCGCCTTTCACCAAGTTGTCGATCGCCGCCACCAGGATCGCGCGCCCCGGCACCCGGTCGGCGAACACGCCGATCAGGCACAGGTTCGAGCCGCGGACATGGCGCGTGGCCGGGGCCACGCCCCTGGGCGCGATCTTCACGAACGGCTCGCCCGCGTAGCGCTTTTCCAGCGCCTCGCGCAGCGCCTCGGCCGGGGCGCCCTGGGCCAGCCGCACGTTGGTCGTGGTAAGGATGCCGCGGGTCGTCGGCATGTGTTGCGGCGTGACGTTGTCGGTGATGGTGCGGCCGGCGGCGTGGCCCACCT
>JBQTIS010000100.1:0-2970 GCA_052387895.1 Rhodospirillales bacterium
GCGGGCGTTCTAAAAAAGCCCAGGACGCGCGCAAGCCGCGCCGAAGGGTTCCATCCCTGCCCATTCCGGGCAGACATCGAAATCTGGGAGGACACGACATGACCAAAACCGACAAGAATCTTTCCCGCCGCAAGTTCCTGCGCGCGGGCGCGGTTGCCGCGGGCGCAACCGCCGCGACGCTGGCGATGCCCAACGTCTCGCGGGCGCAGACCGCGGTCCTGAAGGTGCAGGGCTCGTGGGGCGCCAAGGATGTGTTCAACGAATTCGCCGAGGACTACGTCAAGCGCGTCAACGAGATGGCCGGCGGCCGCCTACGCGTCGACTATCTGGTCGGCGGCTCAGTGGTGCATCCGTTCAGCGTGTTCGACGCGGTGCATGGCGGCCAGCTCGACGGCGCGCACACCGTGACGGTCTACTGGTACGGCAAGCACAAGGCGGCGTCGCTGTTCGGCACCGGCCCGGTGTTCGGCTTCAACGCCAACGAGGGTCTGGGCTGGATCCACAACGGCGGCGGCCGCGAGCTGTTCCACGAGCTTCAGAACAACATCATGAAGCTCAATGTCGTCAGCTTCTTCGCGATGCCGATGCCGACCCAGCCGCTCGGCTGGTTCAAGAAGCCGGTCAAGAGCGCCGCCGACCTCAAGGGCCTCAAGTATCGCACGGTCGGCTTGGCCGCCGATCTGTTCCAGGCGATGGGCTCATCGGTGGCGCAGCTTCCGGGCGGCGAAATCGTTCCGGCCATGGAACGCGGCGTGATCGACGCGTTCGAGTTCAACAACCCGACCTCGGACCGCCGCTTCGGCGCCCAGGACGTGGCCAAGAACTACATGATGGGCAGCCACCATCAGGCCACCGAGTACTTCGAGATCATGTTCAACAAGGGCAAGTTCGCGGCCCTGCCGAAGGAGCACCAGGCGATCCTGCAATACGCCGCCGAGTCCGCTTCCTCCGCCAACGAGTGGAAGGGCATGGACTATTACTCGAAGGACCTGCAGGAGCTGATCGCCAAGGACAAGGTGAACGTCATCCGCACGCCGAAAGACGTGTTCGACGCCCAGATCAAGGCGTGGGACGGGCTGATCGCGGGGCTCGCCAAGGACCCGTTCATGAAGAAGGTGATGGATTCGCAAAAGGCGTGGGTGAAGCGGGTGGTGTATTACGGGCTGTTCAACGCCACCGACTACCGCGGCGCCTACGAACACCACTTCGGCAAGCTGGCGTTATAGAACCGGCATAGAGCGACAAGCCGGAAAGCGAACGCAGCGGGAAGGGCGGCGCGGCATCGCGCCGCCCGACCTGCGATTGGGGAGCCGGAGACGGCGGCCGGGCCCGCCGCTCGAGGGGGACATGACCCGATTTCTTCTGTTCATCGACTCGCTGAGCACCTGGGTGGGCAAATCGTTCGCTTGGCTGATCCTGGTCCTTACCTTCGGCGTCAGCTACGAGGTGTTCGTGCGCTACGTGCTGAGCGCCCCGACCACCTGGGCGTTCGACATCAGCTACATCATGTATGGTTCCATGTTCCTGATGGCCGGCGCCTACACGCTGTCGCGCAACGGCCATGTGCGCGCCGATGTGGCGTACCGGCTTTGGCGCCCGCGCGTGCAGGCGACTGCGGACCTCATCCTCTACGTGATCTTTTTCCTGCCGGCGATCGCCGCGTTCATGTACTCGGGCTGGAACTACGCCAGGTTCTCGGTGCAGTTCAGGGAAGTCAGCATCTTCAGCCCCGCGGGCGTGCCGGTGTTTCCGCTCAAGGCGCTGATCCCGCTGACCGGCCTCATGCTGCTGCTGCAGGGGATCGCCGAGATCATCCGGTGCGTCCTATGCATCCGCCAGGGCGCTTGGCCGCAGCGCCTGCACGACGTCGAGGAAACCGAATCCGTGATCCTGCAGGAAAAGAAGCTGCAACAGCAGCGCGAAGCGGAACGGAAGCCCGGCAAAGCGGGGGCATGACCATGACCGATCCGCAAATCGGCATGCTGATGCTGGCGCTGTTCATTTTCATCATCATGCTGGGCTTCCCGATCGCCTTCACCCTGATGGCGATGGGAGTGGGCTTCGGCTTTTACGCCTATTTCACCCCCGGCCAGGAAATATTCCTGAACCGCATATTCACGCTGCTGGTGCAGAAGACCTTCGAGGTCACCTCGAGCGACGTGCTGACCGCGGTTCCGCTGTTCCTGTTCATGGGCTACGTGGTCGAACGCGCCAACATCCTCGACCAGCTGTTCGGTTCGCTGCAGATCGCGGCCAAGCACGTTCCGGGTTCGCTGGCGGTCGCCACGCTGCTGACCTGCGCGATGTTCGCGACCGCGACCGGCATCGTCGGCGCGGTGGTCACGCTGATGGGCCTGCTGGCGTTTCCGGCCATGCTGCGCGCAGGCTACGACGTCAAGCTGTCGGCGGGCGTGGTGTGCGCGGGCGGCTGCCTCGGCATCCTGATCCCGCCCAGCATCCTTCTCATCGTGTACGCGGCGACCGCGGGCGTCTCGGCAGTCAAGCTCTATGCCGCGGCATTCATCCCGGGCTTCCTGCTGGCCGGGTTCTACGTCCTCTATGTGATCGCGCGCGCGCTGATCAACCCGAAGCTCTGCCCCAAGCTGCCGCCCGAGCAAACCGACGTTCCGCTGCCCCAAGTGCTTTGGTCGCTGGCGACTTCCTTTCTGCCGCTCGCGCTTCTGATCGTCTCGGTCCTCGGCGCCATCCTGTTCGGCCTGGCGACGCCGTCGGAGGCCGCCGGCGCCGGCGCGCTCGCCAGCATGGTGCTGGCCTTCGCGTACGGGGCGCTCAACGATCAAAGGCTGAAGGAATCGGTGTTCCTGACCGCGCGCGCGACCGCCATGGTCTGCTACCTGTTCATCGGGTCGTGGACCTTCTCGGCGGTGTTCGCGCTGCTCGGCGGCCAGTCCGTGGTCGAGCAGTTCTTCCTGTCGCTCAACCTGACGCCGACGATGTTCCTTGTGATCA
>JBQTIS010000101.1:0-11011 GCA_052387895.1 Rhodospirillales bacterium
CCTGTTCGCGCGCAACATGTTCATCCGGCCGAAGCCGGCGGAACTGGCCGATTTCGAGCCTGAATTCACCATCTTGCAGGCGCCGAACTTCCAGTGCGTGCCGGCGATCGACGGCACCAACAGCGAGGTGGTGATCGCGGTCAGCTTCGCCCGCCGCCTGGTGCTGATCGCCGGCAGCCACTACGCCGGCGAGATCAAGAAATCGGTATTCACCATCCTCAACTACCTGCTGCCCGAACGCGGCGTGCTGCCCATGCACTGCTCGGCCAATATCGGGCCAAAGGGCGATACCGCGATCTTCTTCGGGCTGAGCGGCACGGGCAAGACCACGCTCTCGGCCGACCCCGCCCGGAAGCTGATCGGCGACGACGAGCATGGCTGGTCCGACCAGGGCATCTTCAATTTCGAGGGCGGCTGCTACGCCAAGGTGATCAATCTATCGGCCGAGGCCGAGCCCGAGATCTATGCCACCACCGCGCGCTTCGGCACGGTGCTGGAAAACGTCGTGGTCGACCCGGACACCCGCCGGCTGGACCTGGACGACGGGCGGTTCACCGAGAACACCCGCGCGTCCTACCCGATCGACTTCATCCCCAACATCGCGCCGGAAGGACGGGGCGGCCAGCCGTCCACGGTGGTCATGCTGACCGCCGACGCCTTCGGCGTGCTGCCGCCGATCTCGAGGCTCACGCCCGAGCAGGCGATGTACCATTTCCTGTCCGGCTACACCGCGCGCGTGGCCGGCACGGAAAAAGGCCTGGGCCACGAGCCGCAGGCCACGTTCTCCACCTGCTTCGGCGCGCCGTTCATGCCGCGCCACCCCGCGGTCTACGCCAAGATGCTGGGCGAGCGCATCCAGCGCCACGCCGCCGCGTGCTGGCTGGTCAACACCGGCTGGTCGGGCGGCGGCTACGGCGTGGGCCGGCGCTTCCGCATCCAGCACACCCGCGCCATGGTGCGCGCGGCGCTCGACGGCAAGCTCGCCCTGGTCGGCGTCAGCAAGGACCCGAATTTCGGCTTGTTCGTGCCCGAGGCCTGCCCCGACGTGCCGAAGGACGTGTTGAACCCGCGCTCGACCTGGGCCGACAAACGCGCCTACGACCAGGCCGCCGCGAACGTCGCCCGGCGGTTCGAGACCAACTTCAAGCAGTTCGAATCCCAGGTCGACGACAAGGTCAAGTCGGCGGCGATCCGCGCGGCGGCGTAGGCGCCGCCGTTCCCCGATCCCCGCTCGTCATGGCCCGACTCGATCGGGCCATCCACGCTTTTCTTGATTGCCGCGCCGTGCGCCTGGCATGGATGCCCGGGTCACGCTCGCTCAAGCTCGCGGCCCGGGCATGACGACAACGGAGCGGTCGAAGGCGAGCGATCAATGCGCGTCGGCCACGGCGCATGTCAATGCGCTTCGCCCCAATTCTGGCCGACGCCCACCTCGGCCACCAGCGGCACGCTGAGTTTCACGACGGGGCCGGCGGCGCCCTCCATGATCGCGCGCGCCAGCTCGCCGGTCCTGTTCACGTCGCTATCCTTCACCTCGAACAGCAGCTCGTCGTGCACCTGCAGCAGCATCTGGGCGTCGAGCCCGGCCTTCTTCAGCGCCGGCGCGACGCGGATCATCGCCCGCTTGATGATGTCGGCGGCGGTGCCCTGGATCGGCGCGTTGATCGCCTGGCGCTCGGCGAAGCTGCGCTTAGCCATGTTGCGGTCGTTGGCGCCGGGGACGTGGCAGCGCCGCCCGAACATGGTCTCGACATAGCCGCGGGCGCGGCATTCCTTCTTCATCCGCTCCATATACTCGCGGATGCCGGCATAGCGGTCGAGATAGGCCTTGATATAGGCGTTGGCCTCGCCGGGCGTCACGCCGATCTGCTGGCCCAGGCCGAAGCCCGAGATGCCGTAGATGATGCCGAAATTGATCGCCTTGGCCTTGCGCCGCACCATCGGGTCCATGCCCTTGATCGGCACGCCGAACACCTGCGAGGCGGTCAGCGCGTGCACGTCCACGCCCTCGCGGAACGCCTGGCGCAGCGCCTCGATGCCCGCGATCTCGGCCACCAGCCGAAGCTCGATCTGCGAATAGTCCACCGACACCAGCTTGCGGCCCTTGGGCGCCACGAAGGCCTTGCGGATCTTGCGGCCCTCCTCGGTGCGGATCGGGATGTTCTGCAAATTCGGATCGGTCGAGGACAGCCGCCCGGTGTTGGTCGCGGCCAGCGCGAAGCTGGTGTGCAGGCGGCCGGTCTCGGGATTGATCTGCTCGACCAGCGCGTCGGCATAGGTGCTCTTGAGCTTGGAAAGCTGGCGCCAGTCCAGCACGCGCTGGGCGATCTCGTGGCTGGCCGCCAGCGGCTCCAGCACGTCGGAATGCGTGCTGTAGGCGCCGGTCTTGGTCTTCTCGCCGCCCGGCAGCCCAAGCTTGTCGAACAGCACCTCGCCCAACTGCTTGGGCGAGGCGATGTTGAAGGGCTCCTTGGCCAGCTTGTGGATTTTGGCTTCCAACTCGGCGATGCGCCCGGCGAAGTCCTTGCTGAGGCGCGCCAGCTCCGCGCGGTCCACCAGCACCCCCGCGCGCTCCATCTCGGCCACGACCTGCGGCATGTGCCGCTCGATGGTCTCGTAAACCGACACCAGCCCGTCCGCCACCAGCCGCGGCTTCAGGGCGCGGTGCAGGCGCAGCGTCACCTCGGCGTCCTCGGCCGCGTATTCCAGCGCCTTGTCCAGCGGCACCCGGTCGAAGGTGATCTGCGCCTTGCCGCTGCCGGTCACGTCCGCGAACTTGACCGTTGAGTGGCCGAGATGGATGTCCGACAGCGCGTCCATGCCGTGGCCGTGCAACCCGCCCTCGAGCACGTAGGAGATCAGCATGGTGTCGTCCACGGGCGAAACGGCCGCGCCGTAGCGCGCCAGCACTTCCATGTCGTATTTGATGTTGTGGCCGATCTTCAGCACGGCCGGGTCGGCCAGCAGCGGCTGCAAGTCCTTCAGCGCCTCCTTCAAGGGCATCTGCTTCGGCGCCGCGCCGGCGCCGCCCAAATCCATCTCGCCGGGGTTGGCCGCGCCGGTGTGGCCCAAAGGGATGTAGCAGGCCTCGCCCGGGCCGGTCGACAGCGACACGCCCACCAGCTCCGCGCGCACCGCGTCCAGCGACGTGGTCTCGGTGTCCACCGCGACGATTCCGGCCTCCGCCGCGCGCGCGATCCACCGCTTCAGCGCCTTGGCGTCCTGCACCAGCTCGTACTTGCCGCGATCGATCGCCGCGGTCTTGGCCGGGGGATGCGAGTCGGCGGGCCTGGCCGGCGGCTCGGTCGAATCCGCGTGCAGCGACGCGCCTTCCTCCTTGGCCGGCGGCGCGCCCCTGGCCTGGCCGTTCTGCAAGCGCTGGATCAGCGAGCGGAACTGGTTTTCCGACAGGAACGCCAGCAGCTTCTCGCGGTCCACCGCCCGGCGCGCGAGGGCGGGAAGCGCCGGCGCGTCCGGCACGTCGCGCTTCAGCGTCACCAGCTCGCGGCTGACCAGCGCCATGTCCTTGTTGCCGGTCAGCGCCTCGCGGCGCTTGGGTTGCTTGATCTCGCCCGCGCGCTCGAGCAGCGCGTCCAGGTCGCCGTACTCGGCGATCAGCTGCGCGGCGGTCTTGACGCCGATTCCCGGAACGCCCGGCACGTTGTCGGCGCTGTCGCCGGCCAGGGCCTGCACGTCGATCACCTTGTCCGGGGCGACGCCGAACTTTTCGCGCACCTCGGCCTCGCCGATCGGCCGGTTCCTGATCGGGTCCAGCATGCCCACGCCCGGCTCGACCAGCTGCATCAGGTCCTTGTCCGACGACACGATGGTGACTTCCGCCCCGGCCTTTTTCGCCTGGGTCGCGCAGGTGGCGATCAGGTCGTCGGCCTCGAAGCCGGCCATCTCGACCGACGCCACGTTGAACGCCTCGGTGGCCTTGCGGACCAGCGCGAATTGCGGGATCAGCTCGGGCGGCGGCTCGGGGCGGTTGGCCTTGTAGTCCTTGAAGATGTCGTTGCGGAAGGTCTTGCGCGCCGTGTCGAACACCACCGCGATGCCGTCGCAGTCCGTGCCGTCCAGAAGCTTCATCAGCATGTTGCAGAAGCCCAGCACCGCGCCCACGGGGGTGCCGTCGGCGCGGGTGAGCGGCGGCAGGGCGTGGAACGCGCGGAAGATGAAGCCCGAGCCGTCCACGAGGTAGAGATGGCGGATCGGCCCAGCGGCTTTGCCGGCGGGCTTTGCATCGGGTTTCGCGGCGGGTTTCTCGGTGGATTTCTTGTTCATCGCCGGCAAGTCTAGCCCAATCCGGCGGCGCCCGGCCCGGTGGAGATCTTGTTGATCGGCAAGGGCATTTTAGCCCCGTTCGGCTCTTGAACGCCCGGGCGGGGCTTCCTATTTCGAGTAACGCGCGGACGCCCGTTGGGGTTCGCGGCATGCAAGCGGCCCAGCCGCCCCGTTGGCGGTGGGCCCGGACAACCATGTTGCTCAACCGGAGGACCTGGCTATGACGAGCTTCGACTTTTCTCCTTTCTTCCGTTCCACCGTCGGCTTCGACCGCATCGCCGAGATGCTGGACGACGCGATGCGCGCGTCCGAGGGCGACGGCTATCCGCCCTATAACATCGAGCACGCGGGCGAGAACGAGTACCGCATCACCATGGCGGTCGCCGGCATGACCGACGAGGATCTGTCGGTGGTGCAGCACGAGAACACGCTGGTGGTCGGCGGCAAGGCGCGCCAGCCCGCCGAGAACGCGCAGTTCCTGCATCGCGGCATCGCCGGCCGCGCGTTCGAGCGGCGCTTCAGCCTGGCCGATTTCGTCAAGGTCACGGGCGCCAGCCTGGCGAACGGCCTTCTGACGATCGAGCTGGTGCGCGAGGTGCCCGAGGCGATGAAGCCCCGGACCATCGCGATCGCCAGCGGCTCGGGCAAGACCAAGACCATCGACGCCAAGAAGGCGGCCTAACCAGGCGTCGCGCGATCCGGGCGGCGGCGAAACCCCGCCGCCCGGCCGCGCGGCGTGCCGCGGGCGAAACGCGCGTCGCTGCGCTTCCCTCGGCGCGGCGGCGGGTATGGACGGCGCCGCCGCCGACCTTCATCGTGCGGGGACAATGACCCGGCGTGAGGGAACGGACGATCCACCGCCGCCCAAACCTTGGCACGCGCTGACCGCGGACGAGGCGCTGCGACGCCTGGAATCGTCGCCGCACGGTCTCAGCGAAGCCGAGGCGCAGCGCCGGCTCGAGGCTCACGGGCCCAATCTGCTGCCCGCGCCGCGGACGGCCGGGCCCCTGTTGCGCTTCGCGCGCCAGTTCCACAACGTGCTGATCTACGTCCTGCTGGCCGCCGCGGCGGTGACGGCCTCGTTGGGCCATTGGGTCGACACGGGCGTGATTCTGGGCGCCGTGTTGATGAACGCCGCGATCGGCTTCGTGCAGGAAGGCAAGGCGCAGCGCGCGATGGAATCCGTGCGCGACATGCTGGCGCTGCAGGCGATCGTGCTGCGCGAGGGCCGGCGGCGCACGGTCGACGCGGCCGGCTTGGTGCCCGGAGACGTCGTGGCCCTGCAGCCCGGCGACAAGGTGCCGGCCGACCTGCGCCTGATCAGGGCCAAGGGCCTGCGCGCGGTCGAGGCGGCGCTGACCGGCGAATCCGTGCCCGTGGACAAGTCCAGCGAGGCGGCCGCGCCGGCCGTTCCCCTGGGCGAACAAGCCTCGATGGCCTTCGCCGGCACGTCGATCGCGGCGGGCCAGGCCACCGGCGTCGTCGCCGCGACCGGACTGGCGACGCGGATCGGGCATGTCAGCAGGCTCTTGGCCGAAACCGACGTTTTGACGACGCCGCTGGTGCGGCGCCTGGCGGCCATGGGGCGGTGGTTGACGGCGGCGATCCTTACCGTCGCCGCCGCGACTTTCGCGGTCGGCACGTTCCTTCGCTCGCTGCCCGCCGATGAAATGTTCATGGCCGCGGTGGGGCTGGCCGTGGCCGCGATCCCCGAGGGCCTGCCGGCGATCATCACCATCGCGCTGGCGATCGGGGTCGAGCGCATGGCGCGGCGCAACGCCATCATCCGGCGCCTGCCGGCGGTGGAAACGCTGGGTTCGGTCACGGTGATCTGCTCCGACAAGACCGGCACGCTCACCCGCAACGAATTGACCGTGCGCGCGCTGGTGACCGCCTGTGCGGCCTACGAGGTCGCGGGCACCGGCTACGCGCCGCATGGCGCGATCGCCTGCCCGGGCCCGGCCGGCGCGGACCCGGCCCTGCCCGCCATGCTGCTGGCCGCGTCGCTGTGCAACGACGCGGAGTTGCGCGAGCACCCCGGCGAATGGCGCCTGGTGGGCGATCCGACCGAGGGCGCGCTGCTGTCGGCCGCGATGAAGGGCGGCGTGAATCCGCGCAGCGAGGCGGTGGCGCACCCGCGCCTGGACGAAATCCCCTTCGACGCGGCGCACCGGTTCATGGCGACGCTGAACCGCGACGGCGACGCCGGCGTGATTTTCCTGAAGGGCGCGCCCGAGGCCGTGCTGGCCGTCGCCGCGCGCGAGTTGGCGGCGGCGGGTCCCAGGCCCATCGACGGCGATTTCTGGCACCGCGCGATCGCCGACGCCGCCTCGGCCGGCCGGCGCGTGCTGGCGGTCGCCTCCAAGCACGCGCCGTTCGCGAAGCGGCGCCTGGCGCCCGGCGACGTGCGCGACGGGTTCACGCTGCTTGGGCTGTTCGCGATGATCGACCCGCCGCGCGAGGAGGCGATCGCCGCGGTCGCCGATTGCCGGCGCGCGGGCATCCAGGTCAAGATGATCACCGGCGACCACTTGGCGACCGCGGCCGCGATCGGCCGCGAGCTCGGCATCGACGGAAAGGGCGCGCTGACCGGGCACCACATCGACCGGCTCGACGACGCGGCCCTGGGCGCCGCGGTGCGGGCAACGGCGGTGTTCGCGCGCGCCGATCCCGCGCACAAGCTGCGCCAGGACAAGGCGCTGCAGGCCGGCGGCCACGTGGTGGCGATGACCGGCGACGGGGTCAACGACGCCCCGGCGTTGAAGCGCGCCGACGTCGGCGTGGCGATGGGACGCAAGGGCACCGAGGCCGCGAAGGAGGCGTCGGTCATGGTGCTGGCCGACGACAATTTCGCCACCATCGCCCATGCCGTGCGCGAGGGGCGCGCCGTCTACGACAATCTGCGCAAGACGCTGATGTTCCTGCTGCCGACCGACCTGGGCGAGGCGCTGCTGGTGGTCACGGCCGTGCTGATGGGCATGGCGCTGCCGGTTTCGCCGGTGCAGATCCTATGGATCAATTTGGTGACGTCCGTCACCTTGGGGCTTGCGCTGGTGTTCGAGCCGGCCGAGGAAGACGTCATGCGCCGGCCGCCGCGCCCGCCCGGCGAGACCCTTCTGTCCGGCCTGGTCTTGTGGCGCATCGCGTTCATCGGCGCGCTGATGCTGGCGCTGACGTTCTGGCTGTTCCACCGCACGCTGGACGCGGGCGGCAGCCTGGAGCTCGCGCGCACCGTCGCGGTCAACGGCTTGGTGGCGTGCGAGGCGTTCTATCTGATCCCCGCGCGCTTCATCTTCGCCTCGGGCGTCTCGCCGCGCGCGCTCAAGGGCTTGGGCCCGGCGCTGCTGACCGTCTCACTGACGGGCCTGGTGCAGATGGCGTTCACCTATCTGCCGCCGATGCAGGCGTTGTTCCACACCGCGGGCTTGGGTGTGGACGAATGGATGGCGGTGATGGCGGCGGGGTTGCTTCTGTTGCTCGCCGCCGAAATCGAGAAATTCGCGCTGCGGCGCCTCATGGCCGGCCGGCGGCTGGCCCGGGCCGCGATCAATGGGCGGCTTCGGCCGCCGTCCCGGCCTTCAACCTGAACTGCCGGCCGCAATAGGGGCAGTCCACCTTGCCGCCCGCCAGCGTCAGATAGACGCGGGGATGGCCGAGCGCGGGCCCGTTGCCGTCGCAGGCGACGGTCGTGGTGTCCACGTCGACGGTTTCCGGAGGTTTCATCGTCTTTCCCCGACCAAAGCCCCCGATTTGACCGGGGAGTCGGCGCGATGATACGCATGGCGCCGTCACAATCAATACTCGGCCGGCCCGGGAGTACGGAATGAGCGCCACGCTCGCCGACGACGCCCTCTCGCCCGCCGCCGCGCCATCCGCGGCCGCCGAACCCGCTTGCGCCGTCGAGGTCGGGGGGCTGACCAAGGTCTATGCCGGCCGCGGCGGCGGCCGCGTGGCGCTCGATAGGGTCGATCTCGAGATTCCGCGCGGCAGCCTGTTCGCCCTGCTCGGGCCCAACGGCGCCGGCAAGTCCACGCTGATCAACATTCTGGCCGGGCTGGTGCTGAAAAGCGCGGGCACGGCCAGGGTCTGGGGCATCGACATCGACCGCGATCCGCGCGCCGCGCGCGCCGCCATCGGGGTGGTGCCGCAGGAACTGAACATCGACCCGTTCTTCACGCCCCGCGCCCTCTTGGAATTGCAGGCCGGCATGTACGGCGTGCCCAAGGCCGAGCGCCGCACCATGGAAATCCTCGACGCCCTGGGCCTGGCCGACAAGGCCGAGGTCTATCCGCGCACGCTCTCCGGCGGCATGCGCCGGCGCCTGCTCGTGGCCAAGGCGATGGTGCACGACCCGCCGGTGCTGGTGCTGGACGAGCCCACGGCCGGCGTGGACATCGAATTGCGCCGGCAGCTCTGGTCGCACGTGCGCGCGCTCAACCGCGGCGGCACCACGGTGCTGCTCACCACGCACTACCTCGAGGAGGCCGAGCAGATCTGCGACCGCATCGCCATCATCGACCGCGGCCGCGTGCTGTGCTGCGAGGACAAGGCCAAGCTGCTGGCGCGGATCGACGCCAAGGAGCTGACCGTGCAGGTGGGCGTCGATTTGGCGGCGGTGCCCGGCCAGCTGACGCGGTTCGGCGCGACGCTGAAAGGCCCGCGGGCGCTGGCGATCCACTACAAGCCCAGCGCCGCGCCGGTGGCGCGGATTCTGGCCGCGATCCAGGCCAGCGGCCTGCCGGTGGTGGACGTGACCACCACCGAAAGCGACCTCGAGGACATCTTCCTCCAGCTCACGCGCGCCGCGCGGGAAGAGGATTGGGCTTCGTGAGGCGGCGCCTGGGCCTGCTCGCCGTTCTGGCGCTCGCGGCTTGCGCGCCCAGCCTGCAGCCGCCGGGCGCCAAGGTCGACGCCGAGCGCCTGGACGCGGACCGCTTCGTCACCCACGACGGCATCGAGCTGAAGGTCAAGGCCTGGCGGCCGCAGGGCCGGCCCCGGGCGGCGATCCTGGCGCTGCACGGCTTCAACGACTACCGCAACTTCATCGACGAATCCGCGGCGCACTGGGCGGCGGCCGGCATCGCCACCCACGCCTACGACCAGCGCGGCTTCGGCGAGGCGCCCGAGCCCGGCATCTGGGCCGGCGCCGCGGCGCTGGTGCGCGACGCGGGCGACATGGCGCGCCTGATGCGCGCGCGCGACCCCGACCTGCCGCTGTTCCTGCTCGGCGAAAGCATGGGCGGGGCGGTGGTGGTGCTGGCCATGGCCGGCGAAAGGCCGCCGCCGGTCGACGGCGTGATCCTGGCCGCGCCCGCCCTGTGGGGCCGCCGGCACATGTCGGGCATCCAAAGCGGCTCGCTCGATTTCCTCGCCCACGCCATGCCGTGGTTCCCGGTGGACGGGCGCGGCACCGGCCGCGTGCCGTCCGACAATACCGCGATGCTGCGCCGCCAGGGCGCCGATCCGCTGGTGCTGAAGTACAACCGCATCGACACGGTGTACGGCCTGGTCAACCTGATGGACGAAGCGCAACAGGCGGGGCCGCGCTTTTCCGCCACGGCGCTGATCCTGCTCGGCGGCAACGAGCAGCTCATCCCCAAGGGGCCGCTCGACCAGTTCCTGAAATCCCTGCCGCCCGGGGCCGCCCGGCGCCAGCGCCTGGCGGTCTATCCCAAGGGGTACCACATGCTGCTGCGCGATCTGAACGCCGATGTGGCGCGCCGCGACGTGGCGGCCTGGATCGCCGACCGCGCGGCCCCGCTGCCCTCGGGCGCGGAGATCGAGATTCACCACAGAGGCGCGGAGACACAGAGCAAGAATTGATCTCGCGCGTTTGCGCGCGCTCAGGTCGTCTCCGTGCCTCTGTGTTCCTGTGGCTCGGCCTTAAAGGCCAGGCCGCGCTCCAGCGCGCTTGCCAGCCGACGCGCGAAGGCGGCGGGGTCGGGCACGGGTTCGCCCTCGGCGATGCGCGCCTGGTCCAACAGCAGATGCGCCATGTCGTCGAGCGCCCGGGCCTGGTCGGGCTTGCCCACGGCGGCGTTCAGCTTCGCCACCAGCGCGTGGCGCGGGTTCACCTCCAAGATGCGCTTGGCCGCGGCGTCGACCTGCCGGTGCTGGCGCAGCATGCGCTCGATGCGCATGTCCAGGTCGCCCTGGTCGGCCACCAGGCACACGGCGCTGCCGGTCAGCCGCTGCGAGGCGCGCACGTCCTTCACCTCGTCCTTCAACGCCAGCCTGAAGATCGCCAGCAGCGGCGCGATCTCGGCCGGCGGCGCCTCGACCGGCTGCTTGCCGTCGCCGCTTTCGATTTTCGACAGGTCGATGCCGCCCTGCGTGACCGACTTGAGTTTCTTGCCGTCGTACTCGCCCGCGGCCGCGATCCAGAAATCGTCGATCGGGTCGCACAGCAGCAGCACTTCAACGCCTTTCGCCGTAAAACCCTCGAGCTGCGGGCTCTTGCGCAGGGCCTTCAGGTCGTCGCCCGAAATGAAATAGATAGCGTCCTGGCCCGGCTTCATGCGCTTGGCGTATTGGGCCAGCGACGCCCAGCCCTCGCCGTGGGTCGAGCGGAACCGCGCCAGCTTCAGCAACTCGTCGCGGCGTTCGCGCTCCTCGTACAGCCCCTCTTTCACGACCGCGCCGAAATTCTCCCAGAACCGGGCGTAGTCCTCCGGCTCCTTCTCCGCCTTCTTCTCCAATTCCGACAGCACGCGCTTGACGATGCCCC
>JBQTIS010000102.1:0-4246 GCA_052387895.1 Rhodospirillales bacterium
GATTTCGGCGGCCTGGCGGCGTGGATGCCGGGACTCGCCCTCCTTCCCCCCGGGTCACAGCCCGGGGGTTCGGAGGGCGGCCCGGCCATGACGGGTTTTGTCAATGTGCGACCGTGCGCTTCCTAAACCGGACAGCCGTGGTGGATTGGCAGGCCATCGCCGGGTTGCGCGACCGGCTCATCCACCACTATGCCAGCGTCAATTGGGAAATCGTCTGGCGCGTCGTCGCCGTGGAGCTTCCGAAGCTCAAGGCCGCGCTGAAAGGGCCGGCGCGCTGAAGAACGGCGGTTTCGCCAAGCCGGCTACCGCCGCGGCGCGACCCGGACCGTGAGCTTGCGCCGGCGGGTGAAGTGCGCGAGCAGCGCGCCCACGTGGCGCATGGTCGGGTTGCCGCGCGGCCCCAGCATGCGGTGCAGGCTCTTGGGTGGAATGCCGGTGGCGCGGCCGAGCCTGGCGAAGCCGCCTGTGGCGTGGATGTAGTGGCGCAGCACCGCCTTGGCGGTCTCGGTCTCGCCGCGCACCAGCGCCGCGATGCCGTCGGACAGCAGGCCCTCGCGGAACGCGGCATCGCGCTTCATGCGCGCGCGCACCAGGGCGTGGAAGGGTTTGGTCAGTGCCATGTGGCGCCTCTAGGTCTGCGGCGCATCTGGTAGTCGGCCCAGCGCCCGCGGGCGGCCGCGATGTCCCGGTCCTGGCGCCGCTTGGTTCCGCCGCCGAGCAGCACGACGACGCGCGGCCCGTCGTAGCCGAAATACACCCGGTAGCCGGGACCGAAGCCGACCTTCACCTCGTAGAGCCCGCCGCCCGTGCTCTTGACGTTCGACACGTTGCCCTGGGCCAGCCGCTCCAGCGCGACGGTCACCCGGCGGGCCGCCTCCTGCTCCAGCTCGCCGTACCAATCCCGGAAGGGGCTGTCGCCCCCGATGGTCACGTAGTACAGGAGCTGCATCGGTTTCGTAGGGTAACATAGATGGTACTACGGATCAAGGCGGTGCTGGCGCCGCCGGGCGGCGATCACGATTGACTTACCCATCGGATGCCCCATCGGATGCAGGGGTTCTGCGAACGCACCCCCGACGAGCCGAAGCGGCCTGTCGCCGCCATCCGCGCCCGCTACCGGCCGCCGCAGAAACTTTCGAAATCGCCGTGCATCATCAGGGCGAGGCGCATCAGCAATTCCACGCTGCACAGCGCATGCAGCACGGTCGCGCGAGCGAGATACCCAGCCACCGACAGGACAAGAAGCGCGGCGGCGGCCATCGCCATGAAGGCGAGGCTCGCCGCGCCGGCCTTGCCTTGCCTGGGCGGAACGCGCTGGACCGTGGGGCTGGACCGGATTCCGTTCATGGAGAAAACCGCCCGTGGGAATCCGCTGCGGCCCGATCCGCCGCCGCGATTTCCCGCTCAGCTCGTCGGCACCGCGCCGTGGGGCGCCGGCAGCTCGAGCCGCCACATCAGCTCGAACAGACGGCACAGGCCGATGCACGCCCCATTGTCCGGCAGCGGAAGCCTGGCCGACTGCGGAACGCCCGAGCCTCGCGGCCTTGCCGGCGGCGGGGGCGGCGGCGCGGACGGCCGCGCAGGCGGTTCGTCCAAGAGCGCGGCCAGTTCCCCCTGCCCCGTCCTGACGATCTGGCGCACGGCGCAGGGCCGCGCGTCGGCGGCCAGGTCGCGGCAGACCGCCCGCGCCGCGGTGTAGCCGTCGTAGGGGCCGGAGAGAAGCGCGAGCGTGCGTCCGTCGCCCTCGGCGACCGCGACCACGGGGCGGGACCGGACGACATCGAAGAACCGGCGGAATTCGTCGGCCTCGGCCCTGGCCTCGCTCAGCGTCAGGGTGCGCGCCTGCGCGATCTCGGCGTAGAAGCCGGGCTCCAGGCGATGGCTCCAGGCGGGCTTGGCGGCCTCGCCGCCCCAGGCCGGCCCGGCGGCCGCGCCGCCCCAGACCGGAACGGCGACCAAGACGCACAGCGCCAAGCAAATGCTTGCGCGCATGTCGAACCCCGATGCCGCGGGCGAGCCCCCGCTCCCCGCGGCCCCGCCACGTTACGCCGAACCGGGCGTTCCGGCCAGACCGAGGACCGCCGTGGGCGAACCGGCGCCGCCCGCCCTAGAGGGGGCTCGGCATCGCTCCACGGGAACGGAAATCGGCTTTGGCCGCCGATCGCCGGCGGGCCCGATCCGCGACAGGACCGACGGATCGGTTATCCACAGACTTGGCCCATGTAGGCCGTTCACATGGCGGCGCGGAGGGGCGCATTATCCCAACCCTGGCAATCGACCGTCGCGGGGGGCTCGCAGGGTTCTCGACGAAAAATCCAGGGGGAGGGGCAAGATGACGCTCGGCCGCTGCGTGCGAACAGGCTCGCTTGTACTGGTGCTCGGCACATCTGCGTTGATGCTCGCTGCATGTAGCGAGAGGGCGGTTGATTTGTTTTTTTATGGGGAGGAATACGTCTCTCACAGGGACTACGGGGATTTCGACGCGGGATCGATGGCCGCAGAACACGCTCGTGTTTTGGCCGATCCCCTGCGGCGCTCTCGCCAAGTGGGAGGAGGCGCGGACAACAGGCGGGATTAGAAGAGGTTTCGGGCCCGGCTCGTCCCAGGTCGCTGTTCTAGACGCTCGAAAACGGCCCGGAGAATCGGCGTCAACGGAAAATCGGGGTCGGAGTCGGTTTTCCGTTCCCTACTCCGCCGCCGCGCCGGGTTCGCGTTTGGCGTCGGCCGCCGCTGGGGCCGTCGCAGGGGCCTTCGCCTCGTCCGCGCCGTTCGTTCCCGCCGCCCGTATCGGCCTGGTTTAACTAGCCGTCATGCGGCTATATCATGACGACGAAACGAGGACGGCCGACATGAAACGCCCGCGCACGGCCACGCTGACCCGCCGCAACATCCTCAAGGCGCTGCGCGAGAACCAGGCGCTGCTCGACCGCTATTCGGTCAGTCGGATCGCGCTGTTCGGCTCGTTCGCCAAGGGCAGGCCCACGGCCAAGAGCGACATCGACTTCCTGGTCGAGTTCAAAGAGCCGAGCTTCGGCAACTTCATGGGCCTGATCCGGGCGCTGGAGAAGCTGTTCGGCCGGCGCGTGGACGTGCTGACGCCGAAGGGGCTCGAGAGCATCCGCGTGCCCAGTGTCGGCGAGAGCATCCGCAAGTCGCTCGCCTATGTCTAGGCGCGGGGACGCGGAGCTGGCGGCGGACATCCTCCAGGCGATCGGCCGCGTCGAGAGCTACGTCGCAAATCTCGATTTCGATTCGTTCTATGCCCACTCGATGGCGCGGGATGCGGTGGTGCGGAACCTGGAGATCATCGGCGAGGCTGCAAAACAGTTGTCGCCGGAATTCCGCGCCATGCACGACGCGATTGCGTGGCGGGAAGTCGCGGGCATGCGCGACCGGCTGATCCACCACTACATCAGCGTGAACTGGGAGATCGTCTGGCGTGTCGTTACCGACGAGCTTCCAAAACTCAAGGCGGCGCTGACGGGGCCGGGACGCTGAGGGACCGATCCGCGACAGGACCGACGGATCGGTTATCCACAGACTTGGCCCATGTAGGCCGTTCACATGGCGGCGCGGAGGGGCGCATTATCCCAACCCTGGCAATCGACCGTCGCGGGGGGGCTCGCAGGGTTCTCGACGAAAAATCCAGGGGGAGGGGCAAGATGAGGATCGGTCGCTGCGTGCGAAATGGCCTGCTTGTGCTGATGCTCGGCGCCGCGCCGCTCATGCTCTATGGATGCACCCAGGCGGAGTTTGAGGCGTTTTTTGATGTCGAACGCCTTGTGACCGATAAAGTGACCGGCGAAGGTGTCAGGATCCCTAGCGCGGTTCCCGACGCGGATATCGACAAGTACATCGCAGAGACTCGAGAACAACGCCGGCGTTATTTGGAAGAATCGCGCCGGACAGAAGAACAGCGCCGACGTTATGTCCCCCCGAACTTCCGGCCAGGCCCGCTGGATGTCCTCGGGCGTTTTCGCCCCACGGGGGGAGGTGGGTCGGACAATAGGCGAGACTAGCGGAGATTTCGGGCCAGGCCCGCCTTGGGCCGGCTCTCCGAATATTTGGAAACGGCCCGGGCGCGCTTCGACCGCCATCAGGAACCGGCAACGGAAAAACGGGGTCGGAGTCGGTTTTGCGTTACCAAATCCCCCGCCGCCCCGGGTTCGCGTTTGGCGTCGGGCGCTGCCGGGGGCGTGGTCTCGCCTGCGCCGGCGTGCGCGCCGTTAGTCGATGACGCCGCCGC
>JBQTIS010000103.1:0-5669 GCA_052387895.1 Rhodospirillales bacterium
GCTTTCTTGTTGTGTGTATGCCCTGGGGGTGTGCTTGGGATTTTTCTCCATATTCTTGGGGCCGGTCGCGCGGGGGCGTGGGCGGCGGCACTCCCCCGCCCCCTCGGCCGCGCGGGCCTGGCGATTCAGCAGATATTGCCCGGCCACGGTGCCGGCCAGGCGCAGATAGGGCTGGGCGGCGGCGGCGGCGAGCGGGGGGGCCTTGTCGGCCGTGCGCGCAACGTATCGCGTCGCCTTGTCCAGCGCGTCGAGCGCGGGGCGCTCGCCCTTGGACAGGACGGGCCGCATCTCGGCGATCAGGGCCGCCATCGCCTTGCCGCCGTCGCGCGCCACCTTGCGGAACGCCAGGTCCATCGCCTGGATGCCGTTGGTGCCCTCGTAGATCTGGGCGATGCGCGCGTCGCGGTAGTGCTGCGCCGCGCCGGTCTCCTCGATGTAGCCCATGCCGCCATGCACCTGGATGCCCAGCGAAGCGATCTCGGTGCCGAGGTCGGTGTTCCACGCCTTGCAGATCGGCGTCAGAAGGTCGAGCCGCGCCCGCGCCGCGCCGCGCTCGCCGCCGTCCGTGCCGGCGTTGACCCGGTCGAGAAATGACGCGGCGTAGTAGTTCAGCGCCCGCGTCGCCTCGATTTGCGAGCGCATGGTGAGCAGCATGCGCCGCACGTCGGGATGGCGGATGATCGGCACGCCCTCGGTTCCCGTCTTCATGTCGCGGCCCTGCACGCGCTCGCGCGCGAAGGCGCGCGCCTGCTGGTAGGCGCGCTCGGCGATCGCCACGCCCTGCATCCCCACGGCCAGGCGCTCGTTGTTCATCATCGTGAACATAGCCTCGAGACCGCGGTTCTCCTCGCCGATCAGCCAGCCGACGGCGCCGTCGTTGTCGCCGAAAGCCATCACGCAGGTGGGGCAGGCGTTGATGCCGAGCTTGTGCTCGATCGACACGCAACGCAGGTCGTTGCGCTTGCCCGGGGCGCCGTCGGCGCCGACCAAGAACTTGGGCACCAGGAACAGCGAGATGCCCTTGCTGCCCTTGGGGGCGCCGGGCGTGCGCGCCAGCACCATGTGGACGGTGTTCGCGGCCATGTCGTGCTCGCCCCAGGTAATGAACACCTTCTGGCCCTTGATGCGGTAATGGTCGCCCTCGGGCTCGGCACGGGTTTTCAACTGCCCCAAATCCGAGCCGGCCTGCGGCTCGGTCAGATTCATGGTGCCGGTCCATTCGCCCAAAACCATGCGCGGCAGAAACTTGGCCTTCTGCTCGCGCGAGCCGTGCTTGGCGAGCAGCTCGACCGCGCCCAGGGTCAGCATCGGGCAGAGCGCGAACGACATGTTGGCCGCGGTCCACATCTCGAACACCGCGGAGGAGACGGTCCAGGGCAGGCCCTGGCCGCCAAAGGCAGGATCGCAGGCGAGACCGTTCCAGCCGCCCGCGACGAATTGCGCGTAAGCGTCCTTGAAGCCCTTGGGCGTGCGCACCACGCCGTTTTCGAGGGCCGAGCCCTCGACGTCGCCGGAGCGGTTGAGCGGCGCCAGAACGCCGCCGGCGAACTTGCCCGCCTGTTCGAGGATTTGCGGCAGCGTGTCGTCGCCGGGGGGATGGCCCGCGACCTCGACCAGCGCGAAAATCATGTCGGCGACCGGCGCCTGGTAGCCGCTCATAGCACCTTCCCGGGATTCATCAGGCCCTTGGGGTCGAGCGCGCGTTTCAGGCTCCGCATCAGTTCGACCTCCAGCGGCGAACGGTATTGCAGCAGCGCCTGGCGGCGCAACTGGCCGATGCCGTGCTCGGCGCTGAAGCTGCCGTCCATCTCCGCGGCGATGCCATAGACGATCTTGCCCACCGCCTCGGTCTTGGCAATGAACGCGGCCAAGTCGGCGCCGGGCGGCGGGCACAGATTGTAATGCACGTTGCCGTCGCCGACATGGCCGAAGGCCAGCGTCTCGGCGCCGGGCACCAGCGACTTCAGCGCCGCGTCGGCGCGCCGGATGAACTCGGGCACCTGCGAGACGGCGACCGACACGTCGTGCTTGATATTGGCGCCGGCGCGCACCTGCGCCTCGGGCAGCTCCTCGCGGATGCGCCAGATTTTCTTGGCCTGGTCCTGCGACTGGGCGATGGTCGCGTCGACGATCACGCCCCGATCCAGCGCCGCCGCCAGCGAAGCTTCCAGCGCGGCCGCGGTGCGTCCGTCCGCCACCGTGCCGGTGAACTCAATCAACGCACACCACGCATGCCTGTCCTTCAGCGGATCGGCGATCCCCGGCAGGTGGCGCAGGCACAGATCGATCGCCATGCGCGGCACCAGCTCGAAACTGCTGACCGCGTCGCCGCTGCCGGCCCTCAAGATCGCCAGCAGCTCGACCGCCGCGTCCAAATCGCGCAACGCGGCGAAGGCGGTGGCGGTCTCGCGCGGGCGCGGAAACAGCCGCAGCGCCGCCGCGGTGATGATGCCGAGCGTGCCCTCCGCGCCGATGAACACGTGCTTCAGCGCGTAGCCCGTGTTGTCCTTGCGCAGCCGGCGCAGGCCGTTCCACACCCGCCCGTCCGGCAGCACGACCTCGAGTCCGAGCACCAGTTCGCGCGCGTTGCCGTAGCGCAGAACGTTGATGCCGCCGGCGTTGGTGGAGAGATTGCCGCCGATCTGGCAGCTGCCTTCGGCCCCCAGGCTCAAGGGGAACAGCCGGTCGGCGCTCTCCGCCGCCTTTTGCAGGTCGGCCAAGACGCAGCCCGCCTCGGCAACCATCGTGTAGTCGGCGGCGTCGATCAGGCGCACGCGGTTCATGCGCTTCAGGTTGACGACGATCTCGCCGCTTGCGTGGCGCGGCACGCCGGCGCCGACCAGGCCGGTATTGCCGCCCTGCGGCACGACGCCGACGCCGGCCTCGGCGCAGGCAGCCACCGCCTTGGCGATCTCCTCGGTGCTTGCCGGAAACAGCACGGCCGGCGACGTGCCGCTGTAAAGCCCGCGCCAGTCCTTCAGATGCGGCGCCATCGCCCGCGTTTCGTCGATGAAGCCTTTCGGCCCCAGCGCGGCGCGCAGGCGGTCGAGCAGCCCGGCGGGCACGGATTTGGCGGCGTCGTTCACGGCATTTCCTCGTCGGCGCCGAGCCTAGCATCCGCGGCGCGGCCGGTCATGGTTTCGCCCGCCGCGCGCCGGAGCCGGTCGTTGATGGCGCGGCCGAGGCCCCGGTCGGGCACCGGCATCGCCGCGATCGCGCGGGCGCCCGAAGCGTCAAGCCGGCGCAGGTAGTCGAAGAGGTGCTGCGCGGCCTCCACCACGTCGCCCGCGGGACTGAGGTTCAGCGTCATGCGCGCGCCCTTCGGCACGTCCGGCCCGAACGCCAGCAACGCCTCGTCCGGCTTCACGTCGCGCGCTTCTACCCTCAATGGCAGGCGCGGCGCGTAGTGGCTGGCGAGCATTCCCGGCGACTTGACCGGGCCGTCCGGGCCGGGGCGCGCGAGCTTGCCCAGCGCCGCCTCGATCTCCTCTTCCGGCGCGCCGCCGGGCCGCAGCAGCACGGGCACCGGGCCGGTCAAATCCAGAACGGTCGACTCCACCCCCACCGGGCACGGGCCGCCGTCGATCACCAACGCCACCTTCGACCCCAGCCCGGCGGCGACGTGCTGCGCCGTGGTGGGACTGACCTTGCCCGAGGGGTTGGCGCTGGGCGCGGCGACCGGCCGGCCCAGGGCGCGGATCACCGCGCGCGGCACCTCGTGGCGGGGGCAGCGCACGGCCAGCGTGTCGAGCCCGGCCGAGCACAGCAGCGACACGCCGCTGTCCGCCAGGCGCGGCAGCACCAGGGTCAGCGGTCCGGGCCAGAACCGCGCCGCCAGGGCTTCGGCGCGGTCGTCGAATCGCACGAGCCGCCGCGCCTCGGCGGTCTCCGCGACATGGACGATCAGCGGATTGAACCGCGGCCGGTCCTTGGCGGCGAAAATCGCGGCCACCGCCCGGTCCGAGGTCGCGTCGCCCGCCAGCCCGTACACGGTTTCGGTCGGCAACCCGACCAGCAGGCTGTCGCGCAAGGCGCGGACGGCGCGTTCGGTCGAATCGGCGCCGGCGGGGAGAATCGGCGGCGCCGGGGATTGGGGGGCGGTCATGGCGGCTTGAGCTTGTGCCGCGCCCGGAATCCAAACGCAAGCCGCGGCACGCAAGCCGCGAGGCCGCGATGTGGTAGAATTGCGGCGATTCCAAAGCCCGTGGGGGTGCCGGCATGGCGGCCAAGGTGTTCACCATCGCGCAGCAGAAAGGCGGGGCGGGCAAGACCACCATCGCTTGCCACCTGGCGGTGGCGCTGTCCGAGGGCGGGAAAAAGAGGGTGGCGGTGGTCGATATCGACCCGCAGAAAAGCCTCAGCCGCTGGCACGAGATGCGCGAGCGGAAGCTGGGCAAGGGCAAGACCGGCCTTACCTTGAGCGCGATCGGCGGTTGGCGCACTCAGAACGAGGTCGATCGCCTGAAGCAGACCATGGATTTCGTGGTGATCGACAGCCCGCCGCACGCCGAGACCGAGGCGCGCATCGCCGTGCGCGCGGCCGACTTGGTGATCCTGCCGGTGCAGCCGAGCCCGATGGATCTGTGGGCGGTGCAGCCGACCATCGACTTGGCGAAGCAGGAGAAGGCCGAGGTGCTGCTGGTGTTCAACCGCATGCCGCCGCGCGGCGTGCTGGCCGACGAAGTATCGGCCCAGGCGCGCGCGCTGGGCATCCCCGTGGCCGCGGCGATGCTGGGCAGCAGGGTGGCGTTCGCGGCCTCGCTTTACGCCGGGCGGGCGGTGGGCGAATCCGAGCCCTCGGGCCTGGCCGCGGCCGAGGTGGCGGCGCTGGCCCAGGAGCTCACGCGTCGCGCCGGCGCCTGAGGGCCGGTTCCTTGAGCAGCCCCGGCAAGAGCGAAGCCAAGCCGACCCCGCCGTTCCTGCCCGGCGATCCGATTCCCATGTTCGCGATCCGCGGAAACAGCAATCCCGATTTCAGGATCCACTCCATCGGCGGGCACTACGTGGTGCTGTGCTTTTTCGGCACGCTGAACGACCCCGAACGCCGCGCGCGGCTGGAGGGCGTATTGGCGCACCGCGCGCTGTTCGACGACCGCAAGCTCATGCTGTTCGCGGTCTCGACCGACCCGGGCGCGCAAGAATCCGGCGCGTTTCGCGACGGAGTGCCGGGGGTGCGCTACTTCTTCGACCCTGACGAGGCGCTGTCGCGCCGCTTCCGGCCAGCCGACGGCGCCGGCGTCACCTACGTGCTCGACCCGACGTTGCGCGTGCTGGCGGCGATCCGGTTCGACGATCCGCGCGGGCACGACGGGCTGGCCGCTGACATTCTGGAAAACCTGCCGCCGCTGGACGATCACGCCGGAACCGAGCTCAACGCGCCGGCTCTGGTGGTGCCGCGCCTGTTCGAGCCCGAGCTTTGCCGCCGGCTGATCGACGCCTACAACGCCGGGCAAGCCGAGGATTCCGGCTTCATGCGCGAGAAGGACGGCAAGACCGTCAGCGTGCTGGACCACACCTTCAAGCGCCGCGCCGACGTGATGATCCAGGACCCCGAGCTGCGCCGCGCGCTGATGGAACGGGTGACCCGCCGGCTTGTGCCCGAAATCGCCAAGGCGTTCCAATACCGCGCCACTCGCATGGAGCGCTACATCGTGGCCTGCTACGACGCC
>JBQTIS010000104.1:0-3387 GCA_052387895.1 Rhodospirillales bacterium
GCTGCGCAACCCGAAATACCGCTGCGACGTGATCGCGATGGGCACCAACACCGACCCCTACCAGCCGGTCGAACGCCAGCACCGCATAACCCGGCAGATCCTGGAAGTGCTGTCGGCCTTCAACCAGCCCGTCTCGATCGTCACCAAATCGGCGCTGGTCGTGCGCGACATCGACATCCTGTCCGACATGGCGAAACGCAACCTGGCCTGGGTGGCGCTGTCGGTCACGACGCTGGACCGCGAGCTGGCGCGGGTGATGGAGCCGCGCGCCTCGACCCCGGCGCGGCGCTTGAAGGCGATAGCCGAGCTCAACGCCGCCGGCGTGCCGGTGGGCGTGATGAACGCGCCGATCATACCGGCGCTGAACGACACGGAGAGGGAGAGCGTGCTGGCCGCCGCGGCCGCCGCCGGGGCGCGTTCGGCCGGCCATGTGCTGGTGCGCCTGCCGCTGGAGATCAAGGCATTGTTCGAGGAATGGCTCGCGGCGCATTTCCCCGACAAGGCCAAGCACGTGCTCGACCTGATCCGCGAGACGCGCGGCGGCAAGCTGTACCAGAGCGAGTTCGGCCAGCGCATGAAAGGCACCGGCCCCTATGCCCAGCTCATCCACCAGCGTTTCAGGATGGCCTGCCGCAAGCTTGGGCTGAACAAGGGCGAACGCGGGCTCGACACCTCGAGGTTCCGCCCGCCGCCCCAGGCCGGCGATCAGTTGGCGTTGGGATTTTAGGTCGCGCATCACGTCGGCGCGAAGGCGCCGTCTTCACGCAGCAGCTCCAGGGTGCCGTCGCGGATGTCGAACCTGGCGCCGTGCAGTTTCAACCTTCCGTCCCGGACCCGTTCGGCTATCCAGGGAAACGTCATCAGGTTTTCGAGCGACAATTTGACCGCGTCGTGTTCGCAAGCTGTTAGCGCGTTCTCGGCCGGCCCGCATTGCAGCGCCCGTGCCCGGGCCGGAGCGGCGATGGCGATCCAGTCCGATACGAAATCGCTCGGGGCCGCCGCGGGGCCGTCCAGAAGCGCGCGGATGCCGCCGCACATGGCGTGGCCCAGCACGATCAAATCCCGCACCCCAAGCGCGCGCACGCCGAATTCCAGCGCCGCGCTGGTGCTGTGGTGCGCGCCGTCGGGCGCGTAGGGCGGCACCAGGTTCGCCACGTTGCGAACCACGAGAATTTCGCCCGGCGCCGCATCGAAGATCATCGCCGGATCGACGCGGCTGTCGACACAGGCGACGACCATCGCGCGCGGCCGCTGGCCCCGGTCGGCGAGTTCCTCGAACAGCGCGCGGCGCTCCGGCCATTTGCCCGTGCGGAACCGGCGGTAACCTTCGATGAGCTTGTCCATGGGCGATTTCTAGAGAGGGCAAGGAAAGCCGGCAAGCATGCGCATCCGCCAGCGATCGGGCTTTAGCCGAATCGCGGCGGGCGCTATCCTGCCCGCATGCCCGATTTCTCGCTCGAGCGCGCGCTGGGGGTTTCGCCGGTGGCCGGCATCGACGAGGCGGGGCGCGGACCGCTGGCCGGGCCGGTGGTGGCCGCCGCCGTGGTGCTGGACCAGGCGCGCGTGCCCGCCGGCATCGACGACGCGAAGACGCTCACGGCCGCGGCGCGCGCGCGCATCGCCGCCGAGCTGGAGGCTTGCGTGTCGATCGGCCTGGGCCAGGCCTCGGTCGCGGAGATCGACCGGCTCGACATCCTGCGGGCCACCATGCTGGCGATGCGCCGGGCGCTCGACGCGCTCGCTCTGGCGCTTGGCCGCGCACCGGCCTGTGCGCTGGTGGACGGCAACCGCCTGCCCGAGCTGCCCTGCCCGGCCCGGGCCGTGATCCGCGGCGACGGAAAAAGCCTGTCGATCGCCGCCGCCTCGATCATCGCCAAGGTCGCGCGCGACCGGATGATGGCGGAACTGGCCCAGGCGCACCCGCTCTATGGCTGGGAGCGCAACGCGGGCTACGGCACCGCCGAGCATCTCAGGGCGTTAACCCAACACGGCGCGACACCACATCACCGAATCACCTTCGCTCCGATCCACAACCTATTGATTCAACGATAATTCTTGACTGTGCGGAGTCGCGGACTCACGATGCGCGGGCATGGATTATCCACAGGGTTCTCAACAGAACGGCGCACAGGACGGCGCGGAGACCGCCGCCGGGCAAAGCCCGCTCGACCGCGTGCTGGTGGGCGACTGCGTGCGGCTGATGGCGGGCCTCGCGCCCGGGTCGGTCGACATGGTGTTCGCCGACCCGCCCTACAATCTTCAGCTCTCGGGCGAACTCCTGCGGCCCAACAACACGCGGGTCGACGGCGTGGACCAGGCCTGGGACCGGTTCGCCGATTTCGCCGCCTATGACCGCTTCACCGCGGATTGGCTGGCCGAGGCCCGCCGCGTGCTCAAACCCGACGGCACGCTGTGGGTGATCGGCACCTACCACCACCTCTTCCGCGGCGGCGCCAAGCTGCAGGACCTGGGCTTCTGGATCCTCAACGACATCGTGTGGCGCAAGTCCAATCCGATGCCCAACTTCCGCGGCAAGCGATTCACCAACGCCCACGAGACCCTGATCTGGGCCGCGCGCGGCCAGGACGCGCGCTACACCTTCAACTACCGGCAGATGAAGGCGCTGAACGAGGACCTGCAGATGCGCAGCGACTGGCTGATCCCGCTGTGCGGCGGGCCGGAACGCCTGCGCGAGGCCGGCGGCGAGAAGGCGCACCCGACGCAAAAGCCCGAGGCGCTGGTCTATCGCGCCGTGCTCGCGGCTTCGAAGCCGGGGGAAGTGGTGCTCGATCCGTTCGCCGGCACCGGCACCACGCTGGCGGTGGCCAAGCGGCTGGGCCGGCGCTTCCTCGGCATCGAGCGCGACCAGCGCTACGCCCAATGGGCGCGCGAGCGGGTGGCGGCGGTCGAGCCCGCCTCGAAGGACGCGATCGACGCCACGCCATCCAAGCGCGAGGAGCCGCGCATTCCCTTCGGCTGGCTGATCGAGCACGGACTCGTCAAGCCGGGCGACCTGCTCTATGGCCCCAACCGCCGCCATACCGCCAAGGTGCGCGCCGACGGCAGCCTGGTGGCGGCCGACGCCACCGGATCGATCCACCGCATCGGCGCGCATGTGCAAGGAGCGCCGGCCTGCAACGGCTGGACTTTCTGGCACGTGCAGACCGCGAGCGGCCTGGTGCCGATCGACCTCTTGCGCCAGCAGTTGAGAGCAAGGTTGAACTAACGGCGAGCAGGTTGCCGCTCAAATTTGAACGCCGCCCCAGTCGGGGGCGGCGTTCGCACGAATTGCATAGTGCGGGAAATTGATACGCGGCTAGCGATTGCTGCCGCCGCCGTTCCCGCCGCCGTTCCCGCCGCCGTTGCCGCCGCCGTTGCCGCCGCCGT
>JBQTIS010000105.1:0-1740 GCA_052387895.1 Rhodospirillales bacterium
GCCGTTTCCGCCTCGTGCGGGTGGTGGTGAACGACGCGGCGGTGATCGAGGTGCCGCTGCCCAAGACCCAGGGGATCAAGGGCTGGTTCACCACCGACCAGTCCGAGCGCTACGACGCGACGGTCGAGGTGACGGTCGAGATCCGCAGCGACACCGGGCGCAACGCCTATGCCACGGCGCGCGTCAAACGTTCGCAGACGGTCGAGGACGGCATCCCGCCCAACAAGCGGCGCGAGGTGTGGTACGCGATGACCGAAAAGCTGATGGCCGACCTGGACAAGGAATTGGAACGCGCGATGCGCCAATATCTGTCGGCGTATCTTAAGTAGCCGCCATCGCCCGCCCGCAGGCGAAACGGCAAAGAGTCTAGACGTTCTGCAGCTTGCCGGTGCCGGGTTCGCCGATCATCGACAGGAACTCGCGCCGCGTGGCCGGGTTGTCGCGGAAGGCGCCGGTCATCCGGCTGGTGATCATGGTCACGCCGGGCTTGTGCACGCCGCGCGTGGTCATGCATTCGTGCGCCGCCTCGATCACCACCGCCACGCCCTGGGGCTGCAACGCGTCCTGCAACGCGTCGGCGATCTGCGCCGTCATCTTCTCCTGGATTTGCAGCCGCTTGGAATAGGCCTCGACCAGCCGCGCCAGCTTGCTGATCCCCACCACGCGCTTGTCCGGCAGATAGGCCACATGCGCCTTGCCCAGGATCGGCACCATGTGGTGCTCGCAGTGCGATTCGAACCGGATGTCCTTCAGCACCACCATCTCGTCGTAGCCGCCGACCTCGGCGAAGGTTCGCCGAAGCACGCCGGTCGGATCTATCGCATAGCCCTTGTAGAACTCCTCGTACGAGCGCACGACGCGCGCCGGCGTGTCGCGCAGGCCTTCGCGCTCGGGGTCGTCGCCGGCCCAGCGAATCAGCGTCCGCACCGCCTCTTCCGCCTCGCCGCGGTTGGGCCGGGATACGGATGCGCTTCCAGCCGAACGCCCGGCGGCGCGGTTCTTGGCCATGGTCGATTTCTCCCTGGATCCGAGTTGCGGCCTACCCGGCCCTTTCAATTCAGCCGCATCGCCTGATGCGGACTGTCGAGCGAAAATGCGGGGATGCTGACGTCGAAACGTTCGCCGTCCTCGCGCTCCATCAGGTAGCTGCCGCGCATGATGCCCGAAGGCGTGGGCAGCGGCGTACCGCTGGTGTACTCGAACGATTCGCCGGGCTTGAGCACCGGCTGCTCGCCCACCACGCCTGCGCCGCGCACTTCCTGGATGCGGCCCATGGCGTCGGTGATGACCCAGTGCCGGTTGCGCAGCTGCACCGTCGCCTTGCCGCGGTTCTCGATCCGCACGTGATAGGCCCAGACGTAATGATTGTCGGGCGGCGAAGACTGATCCTCGAGGAAGATCGGCTTCACCGTCACGTTGATGTCGCGCGTGGTCGACGTGTACATCGGGTGGCCCTCAGCGGCCCTGCCACGGCCGGCCGGCGCTTGAACAGACCGGCCCTCGCGCAAGGCGCCAACACGCCCTTAACCGATATGACTTGCGAGCGTGGGTTTGTCCAGTTTCGGCGGCCGGCAGGTCTGCGCCGCCGCGGGCGCGGCCGGGTTCGCGGGCGCCGCGTGGGCGCCCAAAAACAAACCCGCCCCCGGCCTTGTGGGACGCGGGCGGGAAAGATTCGGCCCAGGCCCGTCGAGAATAGCCGAAATTTATCTCGACGCGGCGGGTAAGCCCGTCCATCACCCC
>JBQTIS010000106.1:0-1992 GCA_052387895.1 Rhodospirillales bacterium
GACGCAGGTGCGCGCGGGCAGCCGGCCGGCCGGAACGAAGCGCGCGTAGATCGGATCGACGATCCGCATCTCGTCGAGATCGACCAGGTGGAGGTCGATCCGCAGCACGTCGGCAAGCCGCAAGCCCCGGCTCGCCAGCGTGGCCTGGATCTGCTGCATCACCGCGCGGGTCTCCCGGGCGACGTCGCCCAGCGCCCGGCGGCCTTGCTCGCTGTCGGCCGCGACCTGGCCCGCCAGGCACACCAGCCCGTCGGACTCGACGACATGCGAATAGGGCGAGCCAGGCGGGTCGAGAACCGATATGTTGTGGTATGAAGTCACGCGGACCCCCAATATTTATTCAAGCATTGATACAGTAAAGCATAATGGACAGGTCTCCAGGTGCAACAGTCCCGCGCCGCCAATGCTTGGGGACTTAAGGCAAACAATCCCGGAATATTAGGCGAACGAACCACTAGATGCTGCGGAGTCGCTGATTCGTTTTCGCAAAAGGCGGCGTGGCGGATTTTCCCGAAACCCCGGCGCTTTGACCTCGGACCCGTCGCCGCCGCATAGTGCCGCCATGAGCGCCTCAGCCGCCTCCGCCGCGTCCGGCTCCGTGCTGTTCGACGCGCGATTGCGCCCGCACCGAAGCCTGTCCGATGCCGGCTTCCGTTGGCTGATGGCCGCGCTCGCCGCCGCGTTCCTCGGCGTCGGCGCGGCGTTCTTTGCCGCCGGCGCCTGGCCGGTGATCGGTTTCTGCGGGCTCGAACTGGCGCTGGTCTATCTGTTCTTCCGGCTCAACTTCCGCGACCTCGGGCGCTACGAGACCATCCGGCTGACCCAAACCGAGCTCGAGGTCCGCCGCGTGGCGCCGGACGGCAGCGCCGAGCGCGCGTCGTTCCAGCCCTATTGGCTGAAGGTGGCGATCGAGAACGCGCCCGGCCGGTCGAGCCGCCTGGTGCTGTCCTCGCACGGCCGCGCGCTCGACGTGGGCTCGTTCCTGGCGCCCGAGGAGCGCGAGGAGCTCGCCCGCGCGCTCGCCGACGCGCTCGCGCGCCAGCGCCGCGCGCCCGGCGCGGAAGCCTGAGTGGCTCCGCCGCGAACCAACCTCCGCCCGACCGCCCCCCATGCGCCGCCCCGCCATCAGCGACGTGCTGCTGCTCGTGTGCCTGGCCTCGATCTGGGGCGGCTCGTTTCCCGCGGTCAAGATCGCCGTCGCGCACATGTCCGACACGGCGCTGGTCGCGTTGAGGCTGGCCGTCGGCGCCGCCGCCATGGGCGCGGTCGCGTACTACGCCGGCAAGCGCCCGCCGGGCGACCGGCGGACCTGGACGCTCTACCTGGCGGCGGCGATGGTCGGCAACGTGCTGCCGTTCCTGCTGATCTCCGAGGGACAGCGCCATATCAACGCGGGCCTCGCGGCCATCCTGATGGCCACCATGCCGCTGGCCACGCTGGTGCTGGCGCATTTTTTCACGAGCGACGAAAAGCTGACCGCGCGGCGGCTCGCGGGCGTCACGATCGGGCTCGCGGGGGTCCTGGTGCTGGTCGGGGTCGACGCGCTGAAGGGGCTCGGCGCCGACGTGCTGGGGCAGCTCGCGCTGACCGCCGCCGCGATGTGCTATGCGCTGCACCTGATCGTGGCGCGCCGGCTGCACCACGCCGCGCCCGTCACCAACGCGGCGTGCAGCATCGGCGTGGCCGCGCTGATCGCGTTCCCGCTGATGCTGGCCGTGGGCGGGCCGCCGGCCGCCATGCCGATCGAGGCGGCGCTGGCGGTCCTGTTCCTGGGCGTCGGCGCCAACGGAATCGCCTATCTGCTGTTCTTCCGCTTGGTCACCACGGTCGGCGTCACCTTCACGGCGACGATCAACTACCTGGTGCCGATCGTGGGCGTGCTGTGGAGCGCGCTGTTGCTGGGCGAGCGGCCGAACCCGCGGGCGCTGGCGGCCCTGGCGCTGATCCTGGCGGGCATTGCGGTGGCGAACCTGAACCTGGGGCGGCGCGCCG
>JBQTIS010000107.1:0-13066 GCA_052387895.1 Rhodospirillales bacterium
CAGCCCGACCGTGAACTCGCGGCCGGGCAGATAGGTCTCCACCAGCACGGGCTGGCGGTAACGCGCCAGAAGCGCGCGGCAGCGCCGGTCCAGCGCCGGGGCGTCGGCAATGCGCGAGGCGGGGTCGATGCCCTTGCCCGTGCCCTCGGCCACGGGCTTGGCGAACACGGGATAGGGCTGGGCGACGCGCGCGACGTCGCCGGCGCCCGCGACCACCGCGAAATCGGGCGTGGGGATGCCGCAGTCCCTGACCACGCGCATGGTCAGGCCCAATTCCAGCGTCAGGCCCATGACCACGGGATCGGAGAAGGTATAGGCGATGGCGTAGGCGTCGAGCAGGGCGGGCACCTGCGCCTCGCGGCCCATGCCGTTCAGCCCCTCCGCCAGGTTGAACACCAGATCCCAGCGCCGGCCCCCGGCCAGAAGCCGCACCAGGTTCAGCACGTTGCCGATGCGCTCGGTCCGGTGGCCGAGCGCGCGCAGCGCCGCCTCCAGCGCCGCGATCGTCGCCGGGCTGTCGAACTCGGCGGTCTCTTCCGGGCTCAAGCCCGCGGCCAGATAGTCGGACCTGAGATCGTAGGTCAGGCCTACCAGCATCGGCTTCGCGCAAACGCTCCCCGTCGCCATGGCGGGCATGGCCGCGCGCTCCGCTCTATTGCGCCGCTTGACGCAGCGGCCGGCCCCGGGCCACGGCGCCGCCCGGATCGGCGTAGCGGTACACGCCGCCCTCGAAATTGCGGAACACCAGGTCGTCGCCGTCGCGGCCCAAGAGGTATTCCGGCAGCAGCGGGATTTTGCCGCCCCCGCCCGGCGCGTCGATCACGAACTGCGGCACGGCATAGCCGGTGGTGTGCCCGCGCAGGCCCTCGATGATCTCGATGCCCGTCTCCACGGGCGTGCGGAAATGGGCCGATCCCGAGATCGGGTCGCACTGGAAGATGTAGTAGGGCTTGACGCGATAGCGCAAAAGCCCGTGCATCAAGGGCTTCATCACCTCGATCGAGTCGTTGATGCCCTTCAGCAGCACGGTCTGGCTGCCCAAGGGGATTCCCGCGTCGGCCAGCCGCGACGTGGACTCCCTGGTTTCCGGCGTCAGCTCCTTCGGATGGGTGGCGTGGATGCTCATCCACAGGGGGTGGTGCTTGCGCAGCATCTTCACCAGTTCGCGGGTGACGCGCTGCGGCAGCACCATCGGCGCCTTGGTGCCGATGCGGATGAACTCGATATGCGGAATCGCGCGCAGCCGCGTCAACAGCCAGTCCAATCGCTCGTCGGCCAGCGTCAGCGGGTCGCCGCCCGACAGCAGCACGTCGCGCACCTCTTCGTGCGCACGCAGGTATTCCAGCGCGCGCTCCCACTGCGCGTAGTTGAAGCTGTACTCGCCGCCGGGGTCGCCCACCATGCGCGAACGGGTGCAGTAGCGGCAATAGGTCGAGCAGAACCCGGTGGTCAGAAACAGCACGCGGTCGGGATAGCGGTGCACCAGGCCCGGCACCGGGGCGTGCTTGTCCTCGCCCAGGGGGTCGTCGTCCTCGCCGCGCGACTTGTAGTACTCGGCGTTTACCGGCACGTGGGTGCGGCGCAACGGCTCCTCGGGGTCGTCCAGGCCCATCAGGCTGAGGTAGTAAGGGGTGATGCCCACGGGCAGGGCGCCGGTATGGCGCTGGATCGCCGCCGCCTCGTCGGCCGACAGCTTCAGGATCCGCCCCAGGGAAGCGAGCGTCCTGACGCGGTGGCCGACCTGCCAGCGCCAGTCGTTCCACTCCCGCGCCGTGGCCTCGGGAAAGAAGCGCTTGCGGAACGCGTCGGTGGCGGGGCCGATGGGGAAGCGAAGGTTGCCGGCGCGCTTCTTGGGCAATGGCTGGTTGGGCGATGGCTGGATGGCCGGCGGCGGGGGAAAGGCGGGGAAGCTCTTGGGATCGGCGTCGGGTCGGGCGGCGGTCGCGGAATTGCATGACCCGGCGGCCGCGCCGTTACTCGGCGGCTCGGTGTCCAGCGACATTCGGTCTTCCATGTGGGATTCCATCTCCGGTCTTTCGTCGCGGCGCGGCCCGTCGGGGTCCGCCGCCCAGGTCGGCCGAGCGCCTCAAGCGCGTCAGGCCGCCTTTTTTTGTTTGATTAAGACGCTCCCGCGACGCTTGTAAAGGCCAAAGTGGCGGTATGCGTCGGCGTCGCGTCCGATTCTTGCGGCGGGCGGGCGCTACATGCCGCGCGGCAGGTACAGCGCCACCCATGCCATCGCCAGCATCATCGCGCCCGTGGCCGCGAACACCGCCGGCAGCGGCAGGAAGGTCAAAATCAGGGCGAAGGCCAGCGGGCCGGTGATGTCGGCGATCTGGCGATACGTGCTGTAGACCGTCGCCATCTCCGCGCGCTCGTACGGATGCACGGCGCGCAGGAAGGCGATGCTGCCCAAAGCGTCCAGCGCCGTGGTCGCCGTGGCGCCCACGACCAGCAGCGCCGCCGCCACGAGCGGCAGCCCGGCGGCCGCGGCCACGACCACGGTCACGGCGCCGGCCGCCAGGTAGCCGCCGACCACCACATTCCGCATGCCCGCATGCTGGGCCAGTCGGCCGTAGCCGACGCTCAAGAACAGCATCACGTTGCCGAGCGACACGACCAGCGCGCCCCAGGTCGGCTCGAATCCGGCCTTCACCATGAACAGCGGCACGTAGATGTAGAACATGGTCCACCAGACGGCCCGGGTGAAGGCGATGGCATAGGCCAGGCGCAGGCGCGGCTGGGCGGCGAAGCGGCGCAGGTTGTAGGCGATGCCGGGCGGCGGGCGCGTCGCCGGCGCCACCGCCGGGTTCTCGCGCAGGCGCAACAGCCAGAAATAGGCGAGCAGCACCGCCCCGCAGGCCGCCGCGATGGCGCAGGCCCACTCGATGCCCAGCCGGTCGGCGACGAACACGCCCGCCACCGGCCCGAGCGTCCAGCCGGCGCCCCCGAACAAAAGCCGCAGCGGCTCGGTGCGCACCAGCTCGCGCTTGTGGATGTAGTCCATGATGTAGAGGTTGAGCGTGGTGTAGAGCGCGGCGGTGCCGAACACGCGCAGCCACATGCCCACGGCCAGGCCTTGGAGCGTCGCGGTGGCGATCAGCCCGCCCATGGCCGCCAGCGACAGGCAGCCCAGGCTGTAGACCCATTTGCGCCGCATCCGCCGCAAAAGGAACGGTATCGCCAGGGTGCCGGCGAGCCCCAGGAAGCCGATGCACAGGTAAAGGATGCTGACGTCGCGTTCGTTTTGAAGGATGCGATAGGCGGTCAGCGGGATCACCGACACCAGGAACGCGCGCGCGAGCGATTCCAGCATGAACATCGCGCCGAACACGGTCGCGCCCGGAGCGGCCATCGGCGTGAGGAAGCCGGGGACGAGCATTCCGGCGTTCATACGCCGCCCGCTTCGGCTTGGCCAGAGACCGCGAGTTTGAAAGGGCTATTGCCAGCGGTCTTGCCGGGAGTAGGCTCGGGCTCCGCCTATCCGCCGTTTCCGTTTTCCCCGAAGCGAAGGGGCCGCCGCTTCTGGCGGCAGCGACACCGCCGGAATGCTGACCGTCGCCGCGCTCGCGATTTTCTCGCTGATCCTGCTCGGCCTGATGGGTCCGCTGAACGCGCGCTTCGCCCGCGCCACGACGGCGGCGTACGCCGGCGGGGCCATCTCATGCGGCGCGCTGATGCTGGTGGGACTCGCCGCGCTCGTCGCCGGCGGCGCGCCGGCGGCGGGCTCGCTGCCCGTGGGCCTGCCGTGGCTGCGAGCCCATTTCCGCATCGACGCGCTCAGCGCCTATTTCATGGTGGTGGTCGATCTGGGCGGGCTGGCGGCCAGCCTCTACGGCCTCGGCTACGGCCGGCACGAGCGCAATCCCGGCCGGGTGCTGGCCTTCTTCACGCCGTTTCTAGCCGGCATGAACATGGTGCTTCTGGCCGACGACGCCTTCGCGTTCCTGTTGTCGTGGGAGTTCATGTCGCTGACCTCCTGGCTTCTGGTGGTCGCTAACCACCGCCAGGCCGACAATCTGCACGCGGGCTACGTCTACCTGGTGATGGCCGGCATGGGCACCTTCGCCCTGCTCATGGGCTTCGGCCTGTTGGCGGGCGCCGAGGGCGGTTACGCGTTCGAGGCCATCCGCGCCAAGACGCCGGGCGCGGGCGTGGCCGCCATGGTGCTGGTGCTGGCGCTGCTGGGCGCGGGCTCCAAGGCCGGCATCGTGCCGCTGCACGCCTGGCTGCCGCTGGCCCATCCCGCCGCGCCCAGCCACGTTTCGGCCCTGATGTCGGGGGTGATGACCAAGGTGGCGGTGTACGGCTTCGCGCGCATCGCCTTCGACCTGTTGGGCGAGCCGCAGTGGTGGTGGGGGCTGGCGGTGCTGCTGTTGGGAGGCTTGACCTCGGTCATGGGCGTGCTCTACGCGCTGATGCAGCACGACCTGAAGCGCCTGCTCGCCTATCACACGGTCGAGAATATCGGGATCATCTATATCGGCCTGGGCCTGGCGCTGGCGTTCCAGGCCCAGGGCTTCCCGGGCCTGGCGGCCCTCGGCCTCGCGGCCGGCCTGCTGCACGTGCTGAACCACTCGCTGTTCAAGAGCCTCTTGTTCTTCGGCACGGGCGCGGTGCTGGCGGCCACGGGCGAGCGCGACATGGAGCGCCTGGGCGGCCTGATCCACCGCATGCCGGCCACCGCCCTGTTCTTCCTGGTGGGCTGCGCCGCGATCTCGGCGCTGCCGCCGCTCAACGGCTTCGTGTCGGAATGGATGATCTTCCAGGCGATCCTGCTCAGCCCCGACTTGTCGGACTGGACGCTGCGCTTCGCGGTGCCGGCGATGGGCGCGGTGCTGGCGCTGTCGGCGGCGCTGGCCGCGACCTGCTTCGTCAAGGCGTTCGGCATCGCCTTCCTCGGCCGGCCCCGCTCGGACGCGGCCGCGGGCGCGCGCGAGGCCGACCGCTGGCAGCTCGGCGCCATGGCGGGGCTGGCGGGCCTGTGCGTGCTGGCCGGCGTCGTGCCGGCGCTGTTCGTGGACCTGCTGGGGCCGGTGGCGCAATTGCTGGTGGGCGAGCGTCTGGCGCCGCAGCTCGGGCTTCCGTGGCTGACGCTGGTGCCGGTGGCCGAGGCGCGCAGCTCGTACAACGGCCTGTTGCTGCTGCTGTTCATCGCGGTCTCGACCGTCCTGCCCGCGCTTCTGATCCATCGCTTCGCCACCCGCGCCACGCGCCGGGGCGCGGCGTGGGATTGCGGCACGCCCGGCAGCGATCCGATGACGCAGTACACCGGCGGCAGCTTCGCCCAGCCGATCCGCCGCGTGTTCGGCGCCCTGGTGTTCCGCGCGCGCGAGCATGTCGACATGCCCGAGCCCGGCGATACGCGCGCCGCGCGCTTCCATGTCGAGCTCAAGGACCTGGCGTGGGAGGTCTGCTACCTGCCGGTGGCGCGCGGCGTGTCGTTCGCGGCCGAGCGCATGAACCACCTGCAGTTCCTGACCATCCGGCGCTACCTCACGCTGGTGTTCTCGGCCCTGGTGCTGCTGCTTCTGGTGCTGGCGCTATGGCGTTGATCGTGGACCTGATCGTCCAGGGCGCGCAGATGGCCCTGGTGCTGGCGCTGGCGCCGCTCTTGACCGGCGTGGTGCGGTCGGTCAAGGCGCGGCTGATGGGCCGGCGCGGGCCGTCGCCGATCCAGCCCTACCGCGACCTGCTGCGGCTCACGCGCAAGGAGGCGGTGCTGGCCGAGAACGCCTCGTGGCTGTTCCGCACCGCGCCCTATCTCGTGTTCGCCGCGATCTGGGTGGCCGCCGCCCTGGTGCCGAGCTTCGCCACCGGCCTGATCTTCAGCTGGGCCGGCGACCTGATCGCCATCGTGGCGCTTCTGGGCAGCGCGCGCTTTTTTCTGGCGCTGGCCGGCATGGACGTGGGCACCAGCTTCGGCGGCATCGGCTCGAGCCGCGAGATGATGATCGCCACGCTGGCGGAGCCCGCGATGCTGATGATCGCGTTCACCCTGTCGCTGGTGGCGCACTCGACGCAGCTCTCCACCGTCGCCGAGTTCATGCAGGGGCCCGACGTGGGCCTGCGCGTGTCGCTGGCGCTGGCGCTGGTGGGCCTGGTGATCGTCGCCATCGCCGAGAACGCGCGCATCCCGGTCGACAATCCCGCCACGCATCTCGAATTGACCATGGTTCACGAGGCCATGGTGCTGGAGTATTCCGGCCGGCACCTGGCGATGATCGAGGCCGCCTCGGCGCTCAAGCTCCTGCTCTACGTCTCGCTGATCGCCTGCGCGTTCGCGCCGTTCGGCGTGGCGGGCGCGGCCGACGGGCCGGCGGCCTATGCCGCGGGCGCGCTCGCCTATGCCGGCAAGGTGCTGGCCGGCGGGGTGCTGCTGGCGCTGTTCGAGACCTCGATCGCCAAGATGCGCGTGTTCCGCGTGCCCGAGTTCCTGGGCGTGGCGCTGATGCTGGGGCTGCTCGGCGTCGTGCTGCTGTTCGTGACGCGGAGCCTGTAGCCCATGACCCGCGGGCTCGCCTTCGACGTCTCGCACCTCTTGGCCGGCGGCATGGTGCTGTTGAGCTTCATGCTGCTGTACCAGGACCGCGTGTTCAGCCTGTTGCGCGTGTTCGCGCTGCACGCCCTGGTGCTGGCGCTGTCGGTCGCGTGGCAGGCGAACGTGCAAGCCGCGCCCCACCTCTACCTCACCGCCGTCATCGCGCTGGCGTTCAAGGCGGTGGTCATTCCCGTGGCGCTGCACCGCATCGTGGTCCGGCTCGACATCCACCGCCAGCTCGAAACCGTGGTCGGCATCGGGCCGACCATCATGTTCGGCATGGGGCTGGTTGCGCTGTCGATCGCGGTGATCCTGCCCGTGACCTCCGAGGCCGATCCGCTGGCGCGCGAGGACCTGGCCTTCGCGCTCTCGGTCGTGCTGCTGGGCCTTCTGATGATGATCACGCGGCGCAACGCGGTCAGCCAGGTGATCGGCTTCATGTCGCTGGAGAACGGCCTGGTGCTGGCGGCGACCGGCGCCAAGGGCATGCCGCTGGTGGTCGAGATCTCGGTCGCCTTCTCCATCCTGATCGCCTTCATCGTCATCGGCATCTTCCTGTTCCGCATCCGCGAGCGGTTCGACACGGTCGATGTCGGCGCGCTCGACAGCTTCCGCGGAGAGCGGGGATGACCGGCGCCGATCTCGTCCAGGCCGGCCTGCTTGCGGTGCCGTTCTCGGCGGCTTGCGTGCTGGCGCTGCTGCCCAGCTATCGGCTGACCGCCGGGCTCAACATGGGCGCGGCGGCGGTCACGCTGGCGCTGGCGCTGTCGCTGACCTGGGCGCGGCCCGCGCCCGGCCTCTATCTGCTGGTCGACGACCTGAACATCGTGCTGATCGTGCTGACCACGTTCGTCGGCTTCACCACCTCGGCGTTCTCGGCCAGCTACATCGCGCACGAGCTCGAAATCGGGCGGCTCACGCCGGCGTATCTGCGCTTCTACCACGCCATGTACCAGGCGCTGATGTTCGCCATGAACCTGGCGCTGCTGGCGAACAACGTCGGGCTGATGTGGGTGGCGGTCGAGATGGCCACGCTCACCACCGTGCTGATGGTCGGCATCTACCGCACGCACGAGGCGCTCGAGGCGGCGTGGAAGTACTTCATCCTCGGCAGCGTCGGCATCGCGCTGGCGCTGTTCGGCACCATCTTGGTGTACATGGCGGCGCGGCCCGCGATGGGCCAGGGACTGCCGGCGATGGCCTGGACGCTGCTGCTTCAAAACGCCGGCGGCTTCGACCCGGCGCTGCTCAACCTCGCCTTCGTGTTCCTGCTCATCGGCTACGGCACCAAGGTGGGCCTCGCCCCCCTGCACGCCTGGCTGCCCGACGCGCATGCCGAGGGTCCCACGCCGATCTCCGCCGTGCTTTCGGGCCTGCTGCTCAACGTCGCGCTGTACGCGCTCTTGCGCTTCAAAATGCTGCTGGCGGCCAACGCCGGGGCGCTGGCGCCCGGGCCGCTGATGGTGACCATGGGCCTGGTGTCGGTGCTGTTCGCCTCGTTCATGCTGTACCGCCGGCGCGACATCAAGCGCATGTTCGCCTATTCCTCGATCGAGCACATGGGCATCATCACCTTCGCCTTCGGCATGGGCGGGCCGCTGGCGAATTTCGCGGGCCTCTTGCACATGGCGATGCACAGCCTCACCAAGTCGGCGATCTTCTTCGCGGTCGGCCACGTGTCGCAGGCCAAGGGCACGCAGAAGATCGCCGAGATCAAGGGGCTGACCGAAAGCCATCCCGTGCTGGGCTGGGGCTTGGTGCTGGGGGTGGTGGCGATCGCCGGCATGCCGCCCCTCGGCATCTTCATGAGCGAGTTCCTGGTGGTCAGCTCCACCTTCGCCCGCGCGCCGCTGCTCACCATCGCGCTGGTGGCCGGAATCCTGGTCGGGTTCGGCGCGCTGTTCCTGCGGCTGCACGCCATCGCCTTCGGCGAGCCCGCGGGCAAAAGCGCGCCGGTCGAGGCGTCCTACGTGCCGATGTTCGCGCATCTGGGGCTGGTCGCGGTCGCCGGCGTCTATCTGCCGGGCGCGATCGTCGCCTGGTTCCGCAACGTGGCCGAGCTTCTGGGCGGGTAGGCATGGCGAACCCGGCGCGCGATCTTCGCAGCTTCCTCACCGTCGCCGGCGGGCGCCTGGCGGCGGCGCACAAGCCATGGCCGCGCTACGCGCTCGACCTTCAGGCCTGGCGGCGGCTGGCCGAGGCCTTGGCCGGGGCCGAGACCTGGGCGCTTCTGGATCTGTGGGGCGAGCCCGACGCGGTCCACGCCGCCGTGCGCGACGAGGCTTCCGGCGCCCGCGCGCTGGCCACGCTCGCGTGTCCCGACCGGCGCTTCCCCGCCTTGAGCGGCGCGCGGCCCGCGGCCGTCCGGCTCGAACGCGCGATGCGCGACCTGTTCGCGCTCGAGGCCGAGGGCGCCAGGGACAGGCGCGCCTGGCTCGACCACGGACGCTGGCCGGTAGGCGGCGAGCACGCCAAGGGCGTTTACCAGTTCCTGCCGGTCGAGGGCGAGGGCTTGCACGTCATTCCCGTCGGCCCGGTGCATGCCGGCATCATCGAGCCGGGCTTCTTCCGCTTCACCGCCAGCGGCGAAACCGTGGTGCGCCTGGAACAGCGCCTGGGCTACGTGCACAAGGGCACCGAGGGGCTGATGGCCGGCCGGCCGATCGCCGAGGCCGCCAAACTCGCCTCGCGCGTCTCGGGCGACAGCGCGGTGGCGCATTCGCTCGCCTTCGCGCGGGCGGTCGAAGCGGCCTTGGGCGTCGAGGCGCCGGCGCGCGCGGCGTGGCTGCGCGCGCTGATGGCCGAGCTCGAGCGCATCGCCAACCATCTCGGCGACTTCGGCGCCATCCTCAACGACGTGTCGTTCCCGCTGATCCACGCGCATTGCGGCGCCTTGCGCGAGCATGTGCTGCGCGCCGCCGACGCCGCGTTCGGCCACCGGCTGATGATGGACCGCGTGCTGCCCGGCGGCGTCATGCGCGACATCGATCCCGCCGCGCTGCCGCGGCTGCGCGCGCTGGTCGACGAGCTCCGGCGGCGAGTGCCGAAGCTCGCGCGCATCTACGACGAGAAAACCTCGATCCAGGACCGCACCGTCACCACCGGGATCGTCTCGGCAGAGCAGGTGCGCCGCTTCGCCGCGGGCGGGTTCGTCGGCCGGGCTTCCGGCCGCGCCTTCGACGCGCGCCGCGACGCGGCCTACCCGCCTTACGACCAGCTCGAGTTCGACGTGCCGGTGCTGCAAGAAGGCGACGTCAACGCGCGGGCATGGATCCGCATCCGCGAGATCGAGCAGAGCCTGCGGCTGATCGGCCAGATCCTGGACCGGCTGCCCGAGGGCGTGATCGCCGCCTCGCTGCCCCAGGCCGCGGGCGAGGGCGCGGCGCTGGTCGAGGGCTTCCGCGGCGACGTGTTCCACTGGGTCCGGCTCGATGCCGAGGGCCGCGTCTTGCGCGCGCGCCCGCGCGATCCGTCCTGGATGCAGTGGCCGCTGCTGGAGGCCGCGATCCGCGACAACATCGTCGCCGACTTCCCGGTCTGCAACAAGTCGTTCAATTGCTCCTACTCGGGCCACGACCTATGACGGGGGCGCCGGGATGCTGACGCTGTTGTCCCGCGCCCTGCTGCAGGGGCCGATGACCGAGGCCGCGCCCGAGGCCGACCGCGACGGGCTGGCCGAGCTCGCGCGCAAGCTCAAAGGGGCGGCCGCGACGCGCCTCGGCCGCAGCCTCGCCATCCGCGAGGTCGACGCCGGCAGCTGCAACGGCTGCGAGCTCGAAATCCACGCCCTCAACAACCCGATCTACGACATCGAGCGCTTCGGCATCCGCTTCGTCGCCTCGCCGCGGCATGCCGACGTGCTGCTGGTGACGGGCCCGGTCGCCGCCAACATGGCCGAGGCGCTCGAGCGCACCTGGCGCGCCACGCCCGGCCCGAAATGGGTGGTGGCGATGGGCGACTGCGCGATCGACGGCGGCTGCTTCGCCGGCAGCTACGCCGTCCTCGGCGGCGTGGACAAGGTGCTGGCGGTGGACCTGCGCATCAAGGGCTGCCCGCCGCGCCCGCGCGACATCCTGGCGGGCCTCTTGGCGCTCTTGGAAACGGCCGAGGGCAAACGGTAGGCGCTACTTGGTCTTGCCGGCCCTTAGGCTCTGCGCCGCGAGGGTCGAAGCGGCGATCTCGCCGAAATGGCCGAGCGAGAACTGGTGCAGATAAATCGGCGCCAGCCAGTTGCGGTCGCGCCAGAGCAGGAACTCCTTGGCGTCGGTCTTGACGAGCTTGGCGCTATCCACCGCCTTCATGCCGCGCCAGGCGAGCTTCTGGCCGGTCTGGTCCTTGGCCTCGATCACCCGGTCGGCCAGGACGCCCGCGGCGGCGAGCGCGGCGGCGAACCGCTCGGTCAGCGCCGCGGCCTGGTGGTAGCGCTGGCACAGCTCGATCGCTCCCTTGGCGAACTCGGTCGCCTCGCCCTTGACGAACAGCGCGCGGCCCTCGCTGGCCGACAGCTTGTCGGATTCCACGTCCACGAACACCACCGCCTTGCCGGGCCTGGCGTCGTCGCCGGTGATGAAGGGAAAGCGGCGCAGATAGGCCGGCACGTAGTGCCCGGGCCGCCAGCGGCCGCCCGCGTCGACGTAGAGATTCTCCTGCGGGCGCGAGCCCAGGATCGCCACGGGCATCGGCTGCTTGCCCGTCGGCCCTTGCAGGAACACGATGGGATAGTACTGGGCCGCGGACTGGAACTCGGTCAGCGTCAGCGGCACCACCCCGGCGTCGCGCGCGAAGGAAAAATCGTCGGGCCGGTGCAGGCGCAGGTTCGCGTGGCGCTCCGTGCTCAGCGGCTCCAGCCGCCTGTAGAGCAGCGGCAGCGACGGCGGCCGCTTGGTCCCTCCGTTCCCTTTCGGCGGCGTGGGTGCGGGCATCGCGAATCCTTGCTCGGCGGATCGTTGCGGGCTTTGCCCCGGCCGGCGGCGCGGGCGGCGTCTGCGCGTTTCGCGCTTCCGCCCCGTGCCATTACCTGAAATGCTCGCCCCCGTCCATGACAACCCGGCCCCGATCCGCCCGCCGATGAACGCTCCCGCGCCCGCCAACGCCCTGCGCGGCATCATGTTGATGCTGGCGACGATGTTCGTGTTCGTGGTCATCGACGCGCTGGCGAAGCACCTGACGGCCGACCTGCCGGTCATGCAGGTGGTCTGGGCGCGCAACGTATTCGCCCTGGCGTTCTCGCTGCTGTTGTTGCGCGGGCGCGGCGTGGCGATGCTGCGGGCGACGCGCCGGCCCGGGTTGCAGCTCGCGCGCTCGGCGTTCCAGTTCGTCTCGACCGCGATTTTCTTCACCGCGCTCTACTACATTCCGCTGGCCGACGCGATCGCCATCGGCTTCGTGTCGCCGCTGGTCCTGACCGCCCTGTCCGTGCCGCTGTTGGGCGAAAAGGTGGGGCCGCGGCGCTGGGCGGCGGTGGCGGCCGGGTTCCTGGGCGTGCTGGTGATCATCCGGCCGGGCTTCGGCCAAACCCATTGGGCCATGCTGCTGCCGCTGGCGATGGCGTTCACCTCGGCGTTCTACAACGTGCTCACGCGCATCCTGGCGGGCGAGGAGCATCCCATGACCACGCTGTGGTACACCACCCTGGTCGGCAGCGTGCTGACCAGCGCGATCATGCCCTTCCAGTGGGTCGCGCCCGGTCCCGCAGGCTGGGCGCTGATGGCGCTGCTGGGGGCGGCGGGGGGCGTGGGGCATTTCCTCTTGATCAAGGCGTTCAGCCACGCGCCCGCATCGATGCTGGCGCCGTTCAACTATTCGCAGATGATCTGGTCGATTCCAATCGGCTACCTGGTGTTCGGCGACCTGCCCGATCTGTATACGCTGGCGGGGGCGGCGATCATCGCGGCCAGCGGCATCTACACCGCCTATCGCGAGCGCGTGCGGCGGGAGCAGCGGCTCAGCCCTCACGCGTGATCGCGCTTTCGTGCCAGCGGCGCAGGGCCAGGTGCTGCACCAGACTCAACGCCAGGTAGATGGCGATGCCGGCGAGCGAGATCAGCACCAGGGCCGCGAACATGCGCGGGATGTTCAGGCGATAACCCGATTCCAAAATCCGGTAGGCCAAGCCCGATCCGGTTCCCGCAGTGCCGGCGGCGAACTCGGCCACCACCGCGCCGATCAGCGACAGGCCGCCAGCGATCCTGAGGCCGCCCAGGAAATACGGCATCGCCCCGGGCAGGCGCAGAAAGCGCAGCGCCTGCCAGCGCGTGGCGCGATAGAGCCGGAACAGGTCCACCAGGTTGTGGTCGGCGCTGCTCAGGCCCAGCACGGTGGTGGCCCGGATTGGGAAGAACGCGACGATCCAGGCGCAGATCAAGAGCGCCAAGTGGGCGTTCTCGACATAGATCAGGATCAGCGGCGAAATGGCGACGATCGGCGTCACCTGCAGGATCACGGCGTAGGGATAGAAGCTGCGCTCGATCCAGCTGGACTGCGCGAACAGCACCGCCAGCAACACGCCGCCCGCCACGGCGGCGG
>JBQTIS010000108.1:0-4013 GCA_052387895.1 Rhodospirillales bacterium
TCCGCTGGTAAGACGGCGGCCCTGCCCACGGCTTTCACCACCGAAAATCAGCGGATCACCGGACCATGACCACGACGCACGACTACCGGGTTGCCGACATCAAGCTCGCGGACTGGGGGCGGCGCGAGATCGCCATCGCCGAGACCGAGATGCCGGGGCTGATGGCGATCCGCGCGGAATACGGGCCCAAGAAGCCCTTGAAGGGCGCGCGCATCGCCGGCTCGCTGCACATGACGATCCAGACCGCGGTGCTGATCGGGACGCTCGAGGCGCTGGGCGCGGAGGTCCGCTGGGCGTCGTGCAACATCTACTCGACCCAGGACCACGCCGCCGCCGCCATCGCCGCCGCCGGCACGCCGGTGTTCGCGGTCAAGGGCGAGAGCCTGAAGGACTACTGGGACTACACCCACCGCATCTTCGAGTGGGCCGACGGCGGCGCGGCCAACATGATCTTGGACGACGGCGGCGACGCCACGCTGCTGGTGCATCTGGGCATCCGCGCGGAAAAACAGCCCGAGCTGATCTCCAAGCCCGGCAACGAAGAGGAAGAAGTGCTGTTCGCCGCGATCGCGCGCACCAACAAGCAGCGCCCGGGCTGGTACGCCGGGCTGGGCCAGGCGATCAAGGGCGTGACCGAGGAAACCACCACCGGCGTGCACCGGCTCTACCAGATGGAAAAGGAAGGCCGCCTGCTGTTTCCCGCCATCAACGTCAACGATTCGGTCACCAAGTCGAAGTTCGACAATCTGTACGGCTGCCGCGAGTCGCTGGTCGATGGCATCCGCCGCGGCACCGACGTGATGATGGCCGGCAAGGTGGCGATGGTGTGCGGCTTCGGCGACGTGGGCAAGGGCTCGGCCGCCAGCTTGCGCAACGCCGGCGCGCGCGTGGTGGTCAGCGAGATCGACCCGATCTGCGCGCTGCAGGCGGCGATGGAGGGCTACGAGGTGACGACGATGGACGAGGCCGCCCAGCGCGCCGACATCTTCGTCACCGCCACGGGCAACATCGACGTCATCACCATCGAGCACATGCGCCGGATGAAGGACCGCGCCATCGTGTGCAACATCGGGCACTTCGACAGCGAGATCCAGGTGGGCGCGCTCAGGAACCTGAAATGGCACAACTTCAAGCCGCAGGTGGACGAGATCGTGTTCCCCGACGGCAAGCGCATCATCCTTCTGTCCGAGGGGCGGCTGGTGAACCTGGGCAACGCCACCGGGCATCCTAGCTTCGTGATGTCGAGCTCGTTCTCGAACCAGACGCTGGCGCAGATCGAGCTGTGGGGAAACCAGGGCAAGTATCCGGCGAAGGTGTTCACCCTGCCGAAGAAGCTGGACGAGAAGGTGGCCGCGCTGCATCTCGGCAAGATCGGCGCGAAGCTGACCAAGCTCTCCGACAAGCAGGCGGCCTATATCGGCGTGCCGCAGCAGGGCCCGTTCAAGCCGGATCACTATCGGTATTAGCCGCGCGCGGCCCCTTACGCCGCGATCTGGTCCGTCGCCACCTTGAATCCGATCAGCTTGGTGGGGCCGAAGCTCGTCACCAGCGCCACGTCGGCCGCGTCGCGCCCGCGCGCCATCAAAATCCGGCCGATGCGCGGCGTGTTGTGGCGGGCGTCGAAGGTATGCCAGCGCCCGTCGAGAAAGGCCTCGAACCAGGCACTGAAATCCATCGGCTCTTCCGGCGGGCCGGGCGGCACGCCGATCTCGCCGAGATAGCCCGTGCAATAGCGCGCCGGGATGCTCATGCAGCGGCACAGCGCGACCGCGAGATGCGCGAAGTCGCGGCACACCGCCAGGCGCTCGTTGTAGGCCTCGAGCGCGGTGCGGGTGTTGCGGGCGTGGCGGTAGCCGAAGGTCAGGCGCCCGTGCACGAAATCGCAGATCGCCTGCACCCGCGCCCAGCCCATCGGCGTCTGCCCGAACGTCGCCCAGGCCGTCTCGGTGAGCCGGTCGGTCTCGCAATAGCGGCTGCCGAGCAGATAGACCAGGCTTTCGTCGGGCAGGTTGGCGATCGTGCTTTGCCCGGCGGCGGCCGCGACCGGGTCGGGCTCGCCGGTGTCCGCAACCGCGGCGTCGGTCCAAAGCCGGAAGCGGCCGGTCGGCGCCACCACGCGCGTGCAGATATTGCCGAAGCCGTCCAGGTAGTAGCTCATCGGCACGGGCGGATCGGCCTGGATCAGGTCCGGCGCCGCGAGGTCGCCGGCGCGCGAGGGGTGCACGCGCAGCATCAGGATCATGGGGGTAGGCCCCGGCGACTCGTAGGTCAGCTCGCAACCGATCTTGATGCGAATCATCGCGTTCACGTTCGCCGGCGCAACAGCGGCGATGCCGCCGTGGTCCAGGCGCGATTCATGCCGGCGGGCGGAACAATGTCAAATCCGCGGAACCGGCGCGGCCACGCGCTTTGACGCGGCGACGGGCAATCGGCTAGTTTGCGGGCGATGGTTCCCCCCTTTCCGGATTGAACGGGGGGATTGAATGGGAACGCGGTGCGGCCCGCCTGGGCCAATGCCGCGGCTGCCCCCGCAACTGTAAGCGGATAGCCCTGCGCCACAAAAGCCACTGGGTAGCACCGGGAAGGCGGCGCCAAGGCAAGGACCCGCGAGCCAGGAGACCTGCCATCGCCGTGGTCACGCGCGGACGCGCCGGGCGGGGTGCCCTGGCGGGGTTTCGCTGCCGGGCGGCCTGCCGCCCTTCATCCGAAGCCCGGGTTCGTGGGTGACGTGCCACAACGTTGCCGGAACCCGTATCATGCAAACCTTATCCGTCTTCCCGCGCCGTTCGGCGCGCGCCATCGCCGCATTCGCGTTGCTTGCCCTTGCCGCCGCGCCGGCGCCGGCCCAGACATCCGCGACCATCGCCATCGGCAAGCCGTTCATCGCCGCAGGCGTCGATCCCACCAAGTCGAGCAACGGCTGGGCGCTGACCAGCCACGGCATCAGCCAGAACTTGTTCATCGTCGACAAGCAGGGCGTCGTGTCGCCCTGGCTGGCGGCGGGGGTGGAACGCGCGGGCGACAAATCGTGGATCGTGCGCCTTAAGCCCGGGGTGAAGTTCTCCGACGGTTCGGCGATGGACGCGGCCGCCGTGGCCGCCGCGCTCAAGCGCAGTAACGAGCTCAACGGTAATGCGCGCGCGTCCACCGGCAGGATCGAGATCGGCGTGCTCGATCCGCTGACCCTGCGCATCGCCAGCGAGCGCGCGGTGCCGAACATGGCCTCGGTCCTGGCGGAATGGCCGCTGGCGATCTACAAGGCCGTGGGCGAGGAGTTCTTCTTCACCGGCCCCTACAAAGTGGCCGCGGTGAAGCCGGGCATCGAGTTCTCCCTGGCGCCCAACCCGCATTACCCCGGCGCGGAGAAGCGCCCGCCCCTGCGCATCCGCCTGTTCGCCGAAACCCAGTCGATGGCGCTGGCGCTGCAAGCGGGCGAGCTCGATCTCGCGTTCGGCATACCCGCGGAATCGCTGCCGCGCATCGCGGCGCAAGCGGGCCTGAGCACGCGCACGATCGCCGGCGGCTACATGTACCTGATGATCATGAACCACGCCCGGCCGCCGCTGGACGACGCCGGGGTGCGCCAGGCCATGGCCCTGGCCGTGGACCGCGAACTCTTGGTGAAAGCCGCCAAAGCCGGCGCGCCGGCGAAGGGGCTTTACGCCGCGCACTATCCCTTCGCGTTGGGCGAATCCTACAGGCACGACCCGAAGGCCGCCGCCGCGCTGTTGGACCAGGCGGGCTGGAAGCCCGGCCCCGGCGGCATGCGAACCAGGGAGGGCAAGCGCCTGGCGCTGACCATCGTCGCCACGTCGAACTGGCCCGACCTGATGGTCTACCTGCCGATCATCAAGTCGCAGCTCGCGGCCATCGGCATCGACGCCACGCCCAGGGTGGCCGAGTCGTTCCTGCCCGTCGCCAATTCGGGCGCTTTCGACGTCCTGTTCCGCGTCACCCACACCGCGCCCGCGGGCGACCCGGCGTTTTTAGCGAACCACCGGGTGCGGACGACC
>JBQTIS010000109.1:0-2259 GCA_052387895.1 Rhodospirillales bacterium
GCTGGCGCCGCTGATGGCCGCCAGCGCCGCCGACCAGGCGCGCGCCGGCGGTGCGGCCGCATCCGCGCCTTTAGTTTGCGCGGATGGATCGGCATCCGCGCCTTTAGTTTGCGCGGACGGATCGGCATCCGCGTTCCCGGTTCGCGCGGATGCGGCCGCACCGCCGGCGCGCGCCGTGTCGGCGGCGATGGCGGCCATCAGCGGCGCCAGCGCCGAAAGGTCGGGCGTACGCCGGGTCCCGGGAATCGCGCCGGGCTTGGCCGGCGCTTGCGCCGGGGCTGCGCCCGGGGCGTCGTCCGTCTCCTCGTGCTCTTCTTCTTCTTCTTCTTCTTCCTCTTCCTCTTCCTCTTCCTCTTTTTCCATTTCCTGCGTTGTTTCGGCCGCGGGCGCGTCCGGCGTCAGCGCCTCGGCGCCCGCGCTTTCGTATTCCTCGCCCGCGTCGGCGCCGAGCGGGTCTTGCGCCGCCGCGCCCGGCGCGCCCGCGCCGATCGGCGAGTCGACCTCCAGCAGGTCGGGCGGCAACGAGCCCGGCGCGTCGCCGATGACCGCCTGCGCCGGCTCCAAGGTCACGGGCGAGTCGAGCAGCGCGCCGGCGTCGGCCGTCTGCAGCCAGATATGGCCGCAGCCGGCGCACCTGACCCGGCGCCCGGCCTTGCCCAGCGCCCCGTCCGGCAGCTCGAAGCCCGTCGCGCAGCGGGAACAGGAGATGATCACGTCCGCTTCATGCCTTGATAAAGGCCAGCCCGCCTCGAAGGCGCGCCGAATCGTTTATAGGAATCGACGTCCCGCAAAGCAAGGAAACGCCGCCAAAGCCCGCCGGAAAACGATTCGCGGCGGCTCCTCCGCTTGGGTCCCGGCCCTGATCCGGCCCGCTGATTCTGGACGGCCCCCGTGGACGGCCCCCATCCGGGCGTGCCAAGCTGCTCCAGTCTTTCACGGAAAATCGGCTTCCGCGGAAAATCGGTCTTCGGGCGGGCATGTCGGACGGCGGCGCATTCGTGCGGTTCGAGGATGTCGGGTTCGGCTACGGCGACGGGCCGGAAGTGCTGCACGACATCGGCTTCTCGCTCGAGCCGGGCACGTTCCACTTCCTCACCGGCTTTTCGGGCGCGGGCAAGACCTCGCTGCTCAGGCTCATGTACCTGGCCGAGCGCCCGACGCGCGGCGCCATCCGCCTGTTCGGCCGCGACACGGCGGCGCTGTCGCGCATGGAGGCGCCGGTGCTGCGCCGGCGCATCGGCGTGGTGTTCCAGGATTTCCGGCTGCTGGCGCATCTCTCGGCGTTCGACAACGTGGCGCTGCCGCTGCGCGTCGCCTCGGTCGGCGAGACCGAGATCCGCCAGCACGTGAGCGAGCTTCTGGCCTGGGTGGGCCTGGCCGACGCGATGGACGCGCGGCCGCAGACGCTTTCCGGCGGCGAGCAGCAGCGCCTGGCGATCGCGCGCGCGGTGGTGGCGCGGCCCGACCTGCTGGTGGCCGACGAGCCCACGGGCAACGTCGACGACCACAACGCCATGCGCATGATGCGCCTGTTCCAGAACGCGCACCACTACGGCGCCACGGTGGTGGTCGCCACGCACAACGCGCAGCTGGTCGCGCGCTACGACTATCCGCAGCTGCACCTGGAATCCGGCCGCTTGAGCATCCTGCCGGTGGCGCTGCGCGAGGATCCGATGCCGCAGCAGGCGCGCCCGGCCGGCCCGGGGGCGGGCCGCGGGGCCGGCCAGGGCGCGCTGCCGCTGGGCCGCGGCTAGCGGGCGATGTTCCGCCGCCGCTACGACCTGCCGCTGGGACGCGACGGCTCGGCCAGGCTGGTGCCCTGGATCGTGGCGCTGATGTCGTACCTCGCGGCGCTGACGCTGGCGGGCGCGCTGGCGCTGGGCGTGCTCGCCTGGCGCTGGACCGAGGGCGTGTCGGGCGCGCTCAGCGTGCTGTTGCCGCCGGCGGCGGAGGACGGCGCCCCGGGCCCGTCGCCGGCGCGGCTGGAACAGGCGCGCGCGGCGCTGGCCGGACTTTCCGGCGTGGCGCGGGTCGAGGCGCTCGAGGCGGCGGAAGTGGCGCGGCGGCTCGAACCCTGGCTCGGCAGCGGGGTTTCGGCCGGCGACCTGCCGCTGCCGCGCCTGTTGGTCGTGCGGCTTCAGCCGGGCGCCCCGCCCCACCACGCGGCGAAGCGCCGGGCTAACCGCGAGATAGCGCCCGGCGCGGTGGTCGACCATAACAGCGTCTGGAAAGGCGTGATAGCGCGCCATGCCCCCCCCC
>JBQTIS010000110.1:0-2979 GCA_052387895.1 Rhodospirillales bacterium
GTCCCCCCCCCCCGCGCGCGACACATGTCGCGCGGAGCGGGGGAGGGTTAGGGAGGGGGGTGTTGCGAATTTCACAATGAATGAGCCGGGGTGACGAGTCACCGTGCGCCGCCGCGCATCAGACCGAACAGGATGCCCTCGCGCACGCCGCGGTCGGCCACGCGCAGGCTGCCCACCGGCCAGGTGCGGCAGATCGCGGCCAGGATGGCGCAGCCCGCCACCACCAGATCGGCGCGCTCGCGCCCGATGCAGGGCTGCTCGGCCCGTTCGGGGCCGGTCAGCGCCGCCAGGGCGCGGCTGGCCCGGTCGATCTCGTCGAACGTCAGATACGTGCCGTCGACATGGGCGCGGTCGTAGCGCGGCAGCTTCAGGTGCACGCCCGCGAGCGTGGTGACCGTGCCGGAGGAGCCGAGCATCTGCACCTCGCCCGACGCGATGCGCGCGGCGACGCGGTGGCGCGCCTCGAACGGCGCCAGCAGGGCGGCGACCTCGGCCGCGGTCGCGGCGTACCAGTCCGTCAGCGCCTCGTCGGGCCCATGGCGCTCCGCCAGCCCGACCACGCCATAGGGCAGCGAAATCCAGTCGATCAGCTCGAGCGCGCGGCGCGGGCCCAGCTTCAGCCACAGCACCTCGGTGGAGCCGCCGCCGATGTCGAACATCAGCGCGTAGGGGCGCAGAGGGTCGAGCAGCGGCGCGCAGCCCGCCAGCGCCAGCTCGGCCTCCTCGCGCGTGGAGATGATCTCGAGCCTGAGGCCCGTTTCGGCCTCGACGCGGCCCAGGAAGTCCTGGCAGTTGCTGGCGCGCCGGCAGGCCTCGGTGGCGACGTGGCGGGCGTGCGTCACGCCGCGCCGGTCGATCTTCTGAGCGCAGACCTTGAGCGCGTCGATGGTGCGGCTCATCGCCCGCTCGCCCAGCGCGCCGTTCCGGCCCAGCCCTTCGCCCAGGCGCACGATGCGCGAGAACGCGTCGATCACGCGGAAGCCGTCGTCGCGCGGCCGCGCCACCAAAAGGCGGCAGTTGTTGGTGCCGAGATCGAGCGCGGCGAAAACGCCATCCCCCTCGCCGGGGCCGCCGCGACGCCGGCCGTGGCCCCAGGGATTTCTGGGCGCGCGGTCCGGCCGTCTCCAGGGGCGCAGATACCCAACCATCGTTTCCCGGTCCCGTTCTCTGGCGCGGGTTCGTCCGGCGGGTTGATCCGGCCCTCCAGGGCGGGCCGAAGGCCCCCCGGACGCTTGGTTCGAGGATACCGCGAACCGGCGGCCGAGGCACGGGCTAATTCGCCGGAAACCAAGGGGAATATGCTTAATGCGGAACACGAGGCCGCCGCGGACCCCGGCCGGGCTTGCCGGAAGCCCCGGCCTACCCATCTTTTCGGGTATGTGCTAATCACCGCCGCCGGGCCACAGGGCCGATCCCAAGGCCCGATTCCGTTGGGGGATCGTTCAACGGTAGGACAACGGACTCTGACTCCGTTTATCTAGGTTCGAATCCTAGTCCCCCAACCAAATAATTTCAGCATCTTACAGACCGAGTAGTTCAGCCTCGATTTCAAGTTAGACAATCGCATCCGTTGATTTAGACAGTTGCGTTCGGCGTGCGTTCGCCGCTCACCGACGAGAGGCGCTACTATATACGTGCGCGCGCATCGACGAGGCAGCGATCTTGCGGCAGCTCCCGAGGGCGCTATAAGAACAGCCGGATGAGCAAGCTGTATCTTGCGCCGACCACGCTGCCCGCCGTCGCGCCCGTCGAATTTCTTGAAGCCGCCGCAGCGGCGAGGTTCGATGGAATCGGACTGCGCCTCAACGCGTCGCCGGGCCTGCCGTTCCATCCCGTCGCCGGCAATGCCGCATTGGTCCGCGAGGTCAAGCGTCGCCTCGCCGATCTGGGCCTGAAAGTGCACGATATTCTGAGCTTCTATCTCCAGCCCGGTACCGACGTGGACAAGCACAAAACGCCGCTGGCGCTGGGCGCCGAGCTTGGCGCCAAATACGCGCTGACGATCGGCGACGATCCGGACTGGGGCCGGCTGTGCGATAATTTCGGGCGCTTGTGCGACATCGCCGCGTCCCTGGGCATCGCCGCCAGCGTCGAGTTCGTGCCCCGCCGGACGCTCGCCAATCTGCCGCAGACATTGCGGCTTTTCCGCGAGGCAGCGCGGCCCAACGTGGCGTTGTGCATCGATCCGCTGCACGTCGTCCGTTCGGGCGCCACGGCGGACGATTTGAAGAAGCTGGACAAGCGGCTGGTGCCCTATGTCCAGCTTTGCGACGGACTCTTGCAGCCCGGCGAGCCGGACCCCGACGGTATCGGCCGCGCGGCGCCCGAGCTGCGCCGCATGCCGGGCGAAGGAATGCTGCCCCTGCGCGACATTCTCGGCGCGGTGCCCGCCGGAATACCCATCAGCGTCGAAGTGCCGTTCGAGGAGAAAGCGGGCCTGTCGCCCCGGGAATGGACCAAGCTGGCGGCCGAGAAAACCCGGGGCTTTCTGGCCGCGATCGGGCGCAGCTAGGATTCGGCCTGCTTCCTCTCGGCCGCTTCCTTCGCCAGTTTCGCCATCGCATCGAGCGCCAGCTCGCAGCCATGGGCGCCGCAGCCGCAGACGATCCCCTTCGCTGCCTGCGTCGATCCCAAGCGTCCCTGCCCGCGCCCGCAAACGCCCGGCGACATCGGCCAGCGTGTCGCTGGCCATAGATATGCGGCTCGCGTACCCCCAGCATGTTCAGGTTCGAGCCGTTTATCACGGCGATCTTTGGTTTCGTCGGCGGCCCATCCCCGGCTACTTTTTCTTCAAGAGCTCGTCGACGATGATCTGGCGCAGCTCGGCCGTCACGGCCGGCTTCACGCCGAACCACAGCTCGAACCCGCGCACGGCCTGATACAGCAGCATGTCCAAGCCGTCGGAATGCTTCAAGCCGCGCCTGTCCGCCTGCTCGATCAGCTTGGTCTTCAGCGGCACGTAGATGATCTCGCCGATCA
>JBQTIS010000111.1:0-11772 GCA_052387895.1 Rhodospirillales bacterium
CCGCCCTTGCGCGCCCCCGGGATTGCCCAGGGGCGCCCACTGCCCGGCGCGCGCCAGATCCTGAAAGGCGGCGATAAGGTCGCGTACATGCTCCACCTCGCGCACCGCGATTGCCGATTCACCCGCGCCCGCTGTTGGGCCCTTGCCCGCTGTCTGGGTTCCCGGGTGGGCCCCCGATTGCGTCCCGGGGCGTCGCTTCGGCACCCAGGCTTCGGCGAATCCCAGTTTCGCGGCCTCCTTCAAACGGGTCGCCACGTGGCCTACCGGGCGGACTTCGCCCGACAGCCCGATCTCGCCGAACAGCACGGTTGCGCGCGGCATCGCGCGGTCGGTGAGCGAAGAAATCAGCGCCGCGGCGACCGCGAGATCGGCGGCCGGCTCGACGATGCGCAAGCCGCCCGCGACGTTCAGATAGACCTCATTGCCGGCGAAGGCAAGCCCGCCGCGCGCCTCCAAAACGGCCAAAATCTGCGCCAAACGGCCAGAATCCCACCCCACCACGGCGCGCCTGGGCGTGCCCATGGGCGAGGGCGCGCATAGCGCCTGGATCTCGACCAGAAGCGGCCGCGTGCCCTCGATTCCGGCGAACACCGCAGCTCCGGGCACCTCGGCGCCGCGGTCTCCCAGGAACAGGGCGGAGGGGTTGGGCACCTCGCCCAGGCCCATCTCGCCCATCTCGAACACACCGATCTCGTCGGTCGGGCCGAAGCGGTTCTTGACCGCGCGCAGGATGCGGAACTGGTGGCCGCGCTCGCCCTCGAAATACAGCACCGTGTCGACCATGTGTTCGAGCACGCGCGGGCCCGCGATCAGCCCTTCCTTGGTTACGTGCCCGACCAGGACGACGGTGAGGCCCTTGCGCTTGGCCAGGCGGATCAGCTCCTGCGCGCTGGCGCGCACCTGGGCCACCGTGCCGGGCGCCGAGTCGAGCGTGTCGACGTACATCGTCTGGATCGAATCGATCACGATGATCGCTGGCGGCTGGGTCTCCTCGAGTCCGGCCAGGATCTCGCGCACCGAAATGGCGGCGGCGAGACTGACCTTGGCGTCGGAAACGCCGAGGCGCTGGGCGCGCATGCGCACCTGGTCGATCGCCTCCTCGCCCGAGACGTAGATGCACTGGGCGCGGGGGTTGTCGGGGCCCGCCACGCGCGCGGCCACCTGCAACAGAAGCGTGGACTTGCCGATGCCCGGATCGCCGCCCAGCAGCAGCGCCGAGCCCGGCACCAGGCCGCCGCCGCATACCCGGTCGAACTCGTCCATGCCGGTGACCAGGCGCGGCGTGGCGTCGGCGGTTCCCCTAAGCGGCAGGAATTCGAGTTTGCGCGACGGCGACTTGCCCCTGGCCGCGCCCAGGCCCCGCGGCACGGCCTCGCGCGGGGCTTCCTCGACGATCGTGTTCCAGGCCCCGCAGGACTCGCAGCGGCCGGTCCACCTCGGATGCGCGGCGCCGCAGGACTGGCAGACGTAGCGGGCGGCGGCGCGGGCCATGGCTTCAGCCCCGGCGCATCACAGCGCGCGCACCAGCAATTCGATCGGGCCTTCGGCGCGGCCATTGATGAACTGGTCGACATACGGGTCGCCCGATTTGTCGACCTGGCCCACCGGCCCGGCCCAGATGATCTGGCCCTGGTACAGCATGGCGATGCGGTCGCCGATCCGCCGCGCGCTGACCATGTCGTGGGTGATGGACAGCGCGCTGCAGCCCACCTCCTTCACGCAGGTCACGATCAGCTCGTTGATCACGTCGCTCATGATTGGGTCGAGGCCCGTCGTCGGCTCGTCGAAGAAGACGATCTCGGGGTCCGGCGCGATCGCGCGGGCCAGGCCGACGCGCTTCTGCATGCCGCTGGAAAGCTCGGCCGGGAACAGATCGCCGACCTTGGGGCTCAGCCCCACCAGCGCCATCTTCTTCAGCGCCACCTCGCGCGCCTCGTCGCGGCCCATGCCGCGGCCCGCGGTCAGCGCGAAGGCCACGTTCTCCCACACCTTCAGCGAATCGAACAGGGCGGCGTGCTGGAACAGCATGCCGAACTTCGAATTGATGCGGTCGCGGTCGGGGCCGGAGATCAGGCCGACGACCTCCTCGCCGCCGACCTTGATGCTGCCCTTGTCGGCCTGCAGCAGTCCCAGGATGCATTTGAGCGTCACCGACTTGCCGGTGCCCGAGCCGCCGATGATCACCACCGATTCGGCCTTGCCCACGTCCAGCGTCACCCCGCGCAACACCTGCTTGGCCCCGAAGGCCTTGTGCACGTCGCGCAGGCTGATGACCGGGGCGTTGGCCCCCTTCGATGCGCGCATGGTTGCCGCCGCGGTCATTTCGAGAAGAACAGCTCGGTGATGATGTAGTTGAAGATCAGGATCAGGATCGAGGACGACACCACGGCGTTGGTGGTGGCCGAACCCACGCCCTGCGCGCCGCGCTTGGAGTTGTAGCCGTGATAGCAGCCCATCAGCGCCACCAGGAAGCCGAACACCGAGGCCTTGACCAGGCCCGAGAACACGTCCAGGAACTCGAGGAATTCCCAGCTGCGCTTCAGGTAGTTTGTGGCGTTGAAATCGAGCTTGTAGACGCTGACTACGTAGCCGCCGAACACGCCGATGATGTCGGCGGTCAACACCAGGAACGGCAGCATGGTGACGGCGGCCAGCAGGCGCGGCGCCACCAGGTACTTGAACGGGTTGGTCGAAAGCGTGGTCAGCGCGTCGATCTGCTCGGTCACGCGCATGGTGCCGATCTCGGCGGCCATCGACGCGCCGATGCGGCCGGCGACCATCAGGCCCGCCAGCACCGGGCCCAGCTCTCGCGTCATCGACAGCACAACCACCGTGGCCACCGCGCCCTCGGCCGAGAACCGCGCGAAGCCGGTGTAGCTTTGCAGCGCCAGCACCATGCCGGCGAACAGCCCGGTCATGCCGACCACCGGCAGCGAGTAATAGCCGATGTCCACCATCTGCCGCCCGATCAGGCGGTAGTAGTATGGCGGCCGGAAAATGTGCGACGTGCCCTCGAGCGCGAACAGCACCAGCCGGCCGGCGGTGGCGAGAAAACCGAGAAACGCCCTGCCGATCAGGGCGACGAACTCAAGCGGATTCACTGGGCCTCACTTCCCGGCTCGCCGGAATAGCGGCGTTCGTAGCGCGGTCCTAGGGATGTCAGGATTTCGTAGGCGATGGTGCCCGCCTCGGCGGCGACGTCGTCGATCGTGCGGCCCGGGCCGATCAGTTCGACCGTCTCGCCCGCGCGTTGCAGGGCGCCGGGCGCGTCGCTGACGTCGAGCGTGATCAAATCCATCGACACGCGTCCCACGATCGGCGCCGGCACGCCCCCCAGCATGGCGCAGCCGCGGTTGCTCAATGACCGGAGAAACCCATCGGCGTAGCCGACGCCCACCGTTGCGATGCGGCGGCGCCGGATGAAGCGGTGCGCGGCACCATATCCAACGGTCTCCCCCCTGTCAACGTCGCGGACTTGGAGGATTCTGGCTTTGAGGCCAACGACTTGAGCCATCGGATTGGGCTTTCCGGGAAGCGGATTCGCGCCGTACAAAGCCACGCCCGGACGCGCCAAATCGAAGTGGAAATCGCGTCCCAGAAAGATGCCGGACGACGCCGCCAGCGACGCGCGCACGCCCGGCACCAGCGTCAGCGCGGCGCGGAACGCGTCGCGCTGGCGGCGGTTCAGCCTGTGGTCCGGCTCGTCCGCGCAGGCGAGGTGGCTCATCACCAGCTCGAGGCCGATGCCGGCGAGAAGCTGCGGCTCGCGCGCGAGCCGCGCCAGCTCGACCGACGGCAGGCCCAGGCGGTTCATTCCCGTGTCGATATGCAGCGCCGCCGGCAGCCGCGCCCCGCGCGCGCGGCAGTATTGGCTCCAGCGCTCGATCTGGCCGAGGTCGTTCAGCACCGGGGCCAGGCGCTCGGCCTCGAACGCCTGGCGGTCGTGGTCCATCAGCCCGTTCAGCACGTAGATCGACGCGATCTTCGGCAGCACGCGGCGCAGCGCCGCGCCCTCAGGCCCCTGCGCCACGAAGAAGCTCAAGGCCCCCGCGCGCGCCAGCGCCGGCGCCACCTGGGCCACGCCCAGGCCATAGGCGTCGGCCTTGACCACCGCCGCGCATTCCGCCGGCGCCACATAGTCGCGCAGGCGCCGGTAGTTGGCGGCGATCGCTCCCAGGTCGACGGAAAGGACCGCGGCGGCCGACGGGGCGGTTGTGGCGGATGCGGACATGGGGCTAGGTTTTAGCCCGAGTCGGGGAGGAGAGTCGAAATGGAGTATCGCAACCTCGGCAAGTCGGGCGTGAAGGTCTCGCCGATCTGCCTCGGCACCATGACGTTCGGCGGACGGACCGACGAGGCCGCGTCCGGCCGCATCATCGCGCAGGCGCGCGAGTCCGGCGTCAATTTCATAGACACCGCAGACGTCTACATGAAGGGCAAGTCGGAACAGGTGGTGGGCCGCGCCATCGGCAACCAGCGCCAGTGGTGGGTGCTGGCGACCAAGCTTTACGAGCCGATGGGCGAGGGGCCCAACCAGCGCGGCCTGTCGCGCGGGTGGATCATGCAGGAAATCGACGCGAGCCTGAAGCGCCTGGGCACGGATTACGTGGACATCCTCTATCTGCACAAGGAGGACCGCGCGACGCCGCTGGAGGAGACCGTGTCGGCGATGGGCGACGTGATCCGCCAGGGCAAGGCCAGGTATTTCGGCGTGTCGAACTATCGCGGCTGGCGCGTGGCCGAGATCGTGCGGATCTGCGACCGGCTGGGCATCGACCGTCCGGTGGTCAGCCAGCCCTACTACAACGCCATGAATCGCACGGCCGAGGTCGAGCACATCCCGGCCTGCGCGCATTTCGGCATCGGCATCGTGCCCTACAGCCCCGCGGCGCGCGGGGTGCTGAGCGGCAAGTATTCGCTCGACCAACCGCCGCCGGCCGACTCGCGCGTCGGCGCCAAGGACGTGCGCATCATGCAGACGGAATGGCGCAAGGAATCGATCGAGATGGCGCAGATCATCAAGGCCCATGCCGCCAAGCGCGGCATGACCGCGGTGCAGTTCGCGGTGCTGTGGGTGATGAACAACCGCCACGTCACCGCGCCCATCGTGGGCCCCCGCACGATCGAGCAATGCGCCGAATACTTGGGCGCGCTGAAGCACAGGTTCACGGCCGAGGACGAGGCGCTGGTGGACGGGCTGGTCGCCCCCGGCCATCCCTCGACGCCGGGCTACAACGACCCCGCCTATCCGCTGGAAGGCCGCCAGACCTGGACGTGAGGCGTAACCACAGGCCCTCACCCGGCTCCCCTTCGACAAGCTCAGGGTCGCCACCCTCTCCCACCTGCGGTGGGCGAGGGTTTGGCAGCCCCTCGCCCGCGCGAGCGGGAGAGGGAAGGACCCACTGCGAAGCAGTGGGCGGGTGAGGGCGATCAGTGCTGCTCGGGCAGCCTCGCGTCCGGGGCCAGATCGCCGAACTTGGTAAAGTTGCCGTCGAAGAACAGGCTGACCGTGCCGGTCGGCCCGTGGCGCTGCTTGCCGATGATGATCTCGGCCTTGTTGTGCACCTGGTCGCCGCGCTCCTGCCAGCGCTGCATGCGGTCGTTGAATTTTTCCGTGCTTTCCTCGGGGCGCTGGGTCGGCACCGCGCGCTGGTGGTAGTACTCCTCGCGGTAGATGAACATCACCACGTCGGCGTCCTGCTCGATCGATCCCGACTCGCGCAAGTCGGCCAGCTGCGGGCGCTTGTCCTCGCGCTGCTCGACCGCACGGCTGAGCTGCGAGAGCGCCAGGACCGGCACGTGCAGCTCCTTGGCCAAGGTCTTGAGGCCGCGCGTGATTTCCGAGATTTCCTGCACGCGGTTGTCGTTGATCCGGCCGCGGGTCGGACTGACCAACTGCAGATAATCGATGACGATCAGGCCCAGATTGCGCTGGCGCTGCAGCCGCCGGGCGCGGGTGCGCAGCGCGCTGACCGACAGCGCCGGGGAATCGTCGATGTAAAGCGGCAGCCGGTGCAACTCCTGGCTCGCCTCGACGATGCGCGCGAAGTCCTCGTTGCGGATGTCGCCGCGCCGGATGCGGTCGGACGCTACCTCGGCGCGCTCCGAGATCAGGCGGGTGGCGATTTGTTCCGCCGACATTTCAAGCTGGAAGAAGCCGACAACCGCGCCCTCGCCGTCGCCGTGATCGATCCGGGCGCGCGCCGCGTTATAGGCGATGTTGGTGGCCAGCGACGACTTGCCCATGGCCGGCCGGCCGGCGAGCACGATCAGGTCGGAGGGGTGCAGGCCGCCCAGCTTGGCGTCCAAGTCGCGGAAGCCCGTGGTCACGCCGACCACGTGCCCGGCGCGCTTGAACGCCGACTCGGCGGCGACGATCGCCTCCTTCACCGCGTCGTTCAACGGGCGGAACCCGCCCCGGGTCTCGCCGGTCGTAGCCAGGTCGTAAAGCTGCTGCTCGGCCTGCTCGATCTGGTCGATGGCCGGCAGCTCCATGTCGGCGCCGTGGGCGCGGTTCACCACCTGCTCGCCCAGGTCGATCAGCTCGCGGCGCAGATAGGCGTCGTGGATGGTGCGGCCGTAATCCTCGGCGTTGACCACCGTGACCACCGAGCCCGCCAGCCGCGCCAGATAACCGACCCCGCCGATTTGCGACAGGCCCTCGTCGCGCTCGAACAGCTGCTTCAGGGTCACCACGTCGGCGATCTGGCGGTTGTCGATCAGCACGGTCATGGCCTGGTATATTTTTCCGTTGGCCGGGTCGCTGAAATGCTCGGGCCGCAGGAACTCGGACACGCGCTCATGCGCGCGGTTGTTCATCAGGATCGCGCCCAGAAGCGCCTGCTCGGCCTCGAGGTTGCGCGGCGGCAGGCGCGGCGTCGTCGGGCCGTCGATGCCGCGCAGCGGCGTCACATTGTCGGTACGCGAGGGTTCCATCGGTCCTAATGGCCTAACTGGCGCTCATGGCGCAACAACGAGCTGTGATTCATGCGCGTCGGCTTGAGTAAATTTTTTTAGATCGTTGAAGCTACTCGGTATGAAGAATCATAGCTACGGTGTGAATTGCGGTACTGACTGTGGATGGAATTTTCTGAATTCAACCGCCGCTTCACAACTTGGCGGATGGCGGGTGATTCGGGCCATTGTCGCATTCCGCCGGTGTGGAGGAGAATATTCGGGCGAACATCGATTTCCGTCGCGACGCTGCCGATCGGGCGCCAGGGCCGGGCGCTGGCGACGGAGCCATGTTCGGCGCACGCCACAGTTGGCTATCCGATGCGGCTGTCGGAATTTCAACCGCTTTACATTCGCCATTTCTAATATAAAATCCGGGGCAATGAACGGCGAAAACCTGGGGAGGAACCGATGGCCGGCAACCGCGAACGCGGATTTTTCGAGCTTTATCGAGACGATCCGGAGCGCGCCGACGCGCTGATCTTCGGCCGCGCGACCGGCGTGGGTCGGCGCGGCTTCCTAAAAGGCGCCGGCTTGGCCACGATGGGGGCCGCGCTCGGCGGCGCCATCCCGTTCGCCGGGTCGATGCCCGGCGGGCTGATCCCGGCGGCGTTGGCGCAAGGCGCCGCCGCCCCCGCCCAGCCGAAAATCCTCAAGATGGACGGCAAAGCCGAGCTGGTGATCCTGGGCGACAAGCCGCTGGTGTGCGAGACGCCCGAGCATATGCTCGACGACGACGTGACGCCGACCAACCGCATCTTCATCCGCAACAATGGCCAGATACCCGATCCGACCAAGACGCCGGACGCCTGGGAAATCGCCATCGACGGCGAGGTGAACACGCCCTTGAAGCTCAAGCTGGGCGAGATCAAGCAGAAATTCCGGGCCGTCACCTACGCCATGCAGATGGAATGCGGCGGCAACGGGCGCGCCGCGTTCCAACCCGAGGCGCGCGGCAACCAGTGGGGCAACGGCGCGATCTCGAACGCCTCTTGGACCGGAGTGAAACTGGCCGACTTGCTCAAGGCAGCCGGGCTTAAACCATCGGCTGTGTTCACCGGCCACTACGGCTCCGACCCGCATTTGTCCGGCGATACCACCAAGCCGTCGATTTCGCGCGGCGTGCCGATGGCCAAGGCGATGGAGGAGCACACGATCCTCGCCTGGGCCGTGAATGGCCAGCCGCTGCCAGTTATCCACGGTTTCCCGGCGCGGCTGATCTGCCCAGGCTGGCCCGGCTCGGCCTCGCAGAAATGGCTCACCCGCATCTGGGTGCGCGACAAGCGGCACGACGGGCCGGGCATGGCCGCGCCGTCCTACAGCGTGCCGATCACGCCGATGGTGCCGGGCGGCAAGGTGGACCCGAAGAACTTCCGTATTCTCGAATCGATGCCGCTACGCTCGATCGTCACCAACATCGCCAACGGCACCAAGCTCGCGCCCGGCGCGCGCAAGATAGACGTGCGCGGCCATGCCTGGGCGGGTGAAAAGACGGTCAAGGCGATGCACGTGTCGATCGATTTCGGCCAGACCTGGATCAAGGGCGATGTGAAATCTTCGCCGTCGAAATTCGCCTGGCAGCGCTGGACCGCCTCGGTCGCGCTGCCCAGCGCCGGGTATTATGAAATCTGGGCGCGCGGCACCGACTCGGACGGCAAGATGCAGGCCTTCGCCGCGCACAACTGGAATCCGCAGGGCTATGGCGGCAACGCCATGCACCGCGTCTCGGTCCTTGTCGAAAGCTGAGACCGCGCGCCTGTTCATGGCGCCCGTCGCGGCGGCATGGCTGTTCCTGGCCGTGCCGGCAGCGGCGCAACAAGCCGGCGGCCTGCCGCCGCCGGCGCCGGAAGAGAAGCCCGAGGACCTGCCCGACGGCAAGGGCCGGGAGGAGACGTTCTACGCCTGCGTGGCTTGTCACGGCTCGGCGATCATTCGGCAGCAGGGCATGACCCGCGACCTGTGGGACCAGACCCTGACTTGGATGACCGAGAAGCACGGCATGGCGCCGCCCGACGCGGACGAGCGCAAGCTGATCGTCGAATACCTGGCGACGGCGTTCCCGCCGCGGCGCAGGGGCCGTCCCAACCCGTTCCTGCAGAATTGAAGTTTCAGCCCGCCTGGCGGTCGGGCACCAGGGTCGGACGCTGGCGGCGCGCCTCGCGCTCGCCGGCGTGGATGTAGTCGCGCGTGGCCGGCACCGCGAACGGATCGCGCACCAGCTGCATCTGGAACACCATGTGGTTCAAGCGCCGGAACGCGATCTCGCTGCACGCCAGATAGAACTCCCACATCCGGCAGAAGCGCTCGTCGTACAGCTCCGCCGCGCGATGCCGGCTGGCCGCGAACCGGTTGCGCCAGGCCCTGATCGTGTCGGCGTAGTGCGGGTACAGGAGCTCGATGTCGGTGGCGTAGAGCCTGCAGCGCTCGACCGCCGGCAGAACCTCGCTCAGCCCCGGTATATAGCCGCCGGGAAAGATGTATTTCGAGATCCAGGGGTCCAGCGGGTGCGGCCCGCTCATGCAGCCGATCGAATGCAACAGGGCCACGCCGTCCGGTTTCAACAGGTCGCGCAGCTTGCCGAAGAACGCGCGGTAATGCGGCACGCCGACATGCTCGAACATGCCGACCGACACGATGCGGTCGAATTGCCCGTCCGCTTGGCGGTAGTCCAAGAGCTCGAAGCGCACGCGGCTTTCCAGGCCCTTGCCTTGCGCGCGCCGCCTGGCCGCCTCCAGCTGGCGCTGCGACAGGGTGACGCCTAGCACCTCGACGCCGTATTGCTCGGCCAGGGTCAGCGCCAAGCCGCCCCAGCCGCAGCCGATGTCCAGCACCTTCATGCCGGGCCTGAGCAGCAGCTTGGCGGCGATATGGCGCTTTTTGTTCTCCTGCGCCAGGTCCAGCCCGTCGCCCGGGTCGTTGAAATAGGCGCAGGAATATTGCCGGTCGTGGTCCAGGAACAGGGAGTAAAGCTCGTCCGACAGGTCGTAGTGGTGCGCGGCGTTGCGCCGCGCGCGGCCGATCGGGTTGATCTGCCCCAGCGGGCGCAGCATCCAGCCCAGCGCGTGCCACAGGCGCGTGACGGGGTGGGTGGTGTAGCTCGCGTAGTTCGCCGCGCACAGGTCGATGAAGTCGAAAATGTCGCCGCGCTCGACGGTCAGCCGCCCGTCCATGTAGGCCTCGCCGAAGGCGAGCCGCGGCCGGAGCCCTATGCGCCAGGCGATGGCATGATCGCGCAGGCGGATCGCGGCGCGCGGGCCGCCGCCTTCGGCGCCCTCGAACACATGCAGCCGCCCGCCGGCGTCGGTCACCTCGAGCCGGCCGCTCCGCACCTTGTGGCGCAGCAAGTGGGACAGCAGGCGCATCCCGTGTCTCCCGCGACGCCTCTCTAGAGCCGCTGGGCGGGCCGGATACCGGTCTGCGCTCGTCAACGCAGCGCGGCATCCCCCATGCCCGTGCGACGTTCTCACGCGATTTTATCGGTAAATATTCCTGCAGATTGCGGGTCTTGGCAAGGCCGCCGCCGGATGGCTGCCTTCCGCGCCCCGCATGGGCGGCGAAGCGATAGGTACGGCTGGCTAGAACCCCAGCCGGCACATCGTCCGTCGGTTAGGCCTTATCCTTGCCCTTGGACTTGCCCTTCGCCTTGCCGCCTTCGGGCTTGTCTCCATCCTTCGCCTTGGCGGCCTTTTTTTCCGCCTTGGAGTCGTCCCTGGCTTCGGGTTGGTCCGCGCCGGACGCGGCTTCGTCCTTGCTCCGGGTTTTCCTGGCCTTCTTCGGCTTGGGCTCTCCGGCCTCGACGGCCGGGGCCGCGGCGGCCGCCTCGGCGCCTTCGGGCGCCGGCGGTTTCTCGAAAATGTCGGCGGCGCTCGGGGCCGCGCCGGAGGCCTGGACTTGCGCCTCCTCCTCGGACTTGGCGACATTGACCGTCACCACCGCCGCCACCTCGGGGTGCAGCATCACGCGCGTCTTGACCAGACCCAGCGTCTTGATCGGGCGGTCGATGCGGATCTGGCGGTGCGCCACGGTGAAGCCCGCCGCCGCCACCGCGTCGGCGATGTCGCGCGCGGTGACCGAGCCGTAGAGCTGCCCGGTCTCGCCGGCCTGGCGCACCAGCACGACGCTGAGTCCGTCCAGCTTCTTTGCCACGACCTCGGCTTCCTGCTTCAGCTTCAGGTTGGTGGCTTCGAGCTGCCCGCGCTGCTTCTCGAAGCGGTCAAGGTTCTCCTTCGTCGCGCGCAGCGCCTTCTTCTGCGGCAGCAGGAAGTTTCGCGCGTAGCCGGGCTTCACCCGTACCACGTCGCCCATCTGCCCCAGCTTCTCCACCCGCTCCAGCAGGATCACTTGCATCGCAACCATCTTCACCACTCCCAGGCCCCGCCGGTCAAAGCGGGGCGGCTCTCGTGAAATCCGCCGGCTTTCAAACCCCGGCCAGCCGCCGCTTCAGCTTCAGGAACGGCTCGGCCATGCCGACCGCCGCCAGCAGCAGGATCGGCCAGACCAAAAGCGTCGCCGCCATATAGACCGCCACCAGCATCCAGGTCCGCGCCTCCAGCCGGCGCACGGCCGCGTGCACCACCGCCAGGCCCGCCAGCGCGCCGCCCACCAGCACCACCGGGGCGAGATTGCGCGCGAGATAGCCGAGGTCCCCGGGCAGGACCAGGCCCGCGGCCAGCGCCGCGGCGAACACCGCGACGAACGCGACCGGCAGGTCCAGCGCCGCGATGTCGGGCGCGGGACGCCGGTTCACGCCGAAGCGCGTCAGCACGCCCTGCGCCAGCACGCCGTTGACCGTGGTCATGATCAAGAGCGATGTCACCG
>JBQTIS010000112.1:0-18943 GCA_052387895.1 Rhodospirillales bacterium
CCACGCGGTCGATCACGGCCTTGAGGATGTCGAGCTCGCGTCTGGTCGCGGCCAGCGGGATCATGATCTCGGGCACCACCGGCTTGCCGCCCCCGGCCGCCTCGATCGCCGCCTCGAAGATCGCGCGGGCCTGCATCTCGCAGATCTCGGGATACGAAATCGCCAGGCGGCAGCCGCGATGGCCCAGCATCGGGTTGGCCTCTTTCAGCTGCGCCGCGCGGTGGCGCACGTCGGCCGGGTTAATGCCCGACGATTTCGCCACCTCGGCGATCTCGGCCTCGCTGTGCGGCAGGAACTCGTGCAGCGGCGGGTCCAACAGCCGGATGGTGACCGGCAGCCCTTGCATGATGCGGAACAGCTCGACGAAGTCCTGGCGCTGCATCGGCAGGATCTTGTCCAGCGCCGCGCGCCGGCCCTTGGCGTCCTCGGCCAGGATCATCTCGCGCATGGCGACGATGCGCTGGCCCTCGAAGAACATGTGCTCGGTGCGGCACAGGCCGATGCCCTCGGCGCCGAAGCCGCGCGCGGTGCGCGCGTCGGCCGGCGTGTCGGCGTTGGCGCGCACGCCCAGCTTGCGCACCTGGTCCACCCAGCCCATCAGCACGGCGAAATCGCCGCTGAGCGTGGGCTGCACCGTCGGCACCTCGCCCGCCATCACCTCGCCGGTGCCGCCGTCGATGGTGATGGTGTCGCCGTCCCTCAGCGTGGTCTTGCCCACGCCGAGCGTGCGCGCAACGGTGTCGATGCGCAGCTCTCCCGCGCCGGTGACGCAGGGGCGGCCCATGCCGCGCGCCACCACGGCAGCGTGGCTGGTCATGCCGCCCCTGGTGGTGAGAATCCCCAGGGCAGCGTGCATGCCGTGGATGTCCTCGGGGCTGGTTTCGGCGCGCACCAGAATCACCCTCTCGCCCTTGGCGGCGCGGTCCTCGGCCTCGTCGGCGAAGAATGCGATGCGGCCCGAGGCGGCGCCCGGCGAGGCCGGCAGCCCACGCGCCAGCACCGTGCGCTGGACGCGGGGATCGAGCGTGGGATGCAGCAACTGCTCGAGCGAGGCCGGATCGATGCGCTGGATCGCCTGTTTGCGCTCGATCAGTTTCTCCTTGACCATCTCAACCGCCACGCGCAAGGCGGCCGTGGCCGTGCGCTTGCCGCCGCGCGTTTGCAGCATGTACAGCCGGCCCTGCTGCACCGTGAACTCGATGTCCTGCATGTCGCGGAAATGCTTTTCCAGCCTGGCCCGCACTCCGAGAAGCTGCTCGAACACCTGGGGCATCGCTTCTTCCATCGCCGGCAGGTCCGACTGGTTCGCTTTCTTGCCGGCCACGGTGATCTGCTGCGGGGTGCGGATGCCCGCCACCACGTCCTCGCCCTGGGCGTTGATCAGGTATTCGCCGTAGAACTCGTTGGCGCCGGTCGAGGGATTGCGGGTGAAGGCAACCCCGGTGGCGCAATCCTGGCCCATGTTGCCGAACACCATGGCCTGCACGTTGACGGCGGTGCCCCAGTCCTCGGGGATCGCGTGCAGCCGGCGATAGGTGATCGCGCGCTGATTCATCCAGCTTCCGAACACGGCGCCGATGGCGCCCCATAACTGGTCGCGCGGCTCCTGCGGGAAGGGCGTGCCCAGCTCCTCGACCACGCGGTTCTTGTAGCCCTCGACCACGCGCTGCCAGTCCTCGGCCACAAGCTCGGTGTCGAGCGAAAGACCCCGGTCCTCCTTGTGCAACTCGAGGATTTCCTCGAACAGGTGATGGTCGACGTTCAAGACCACGTTGCCGTACATCTGGATGAAGCGGCGATAGCTGTCATAGGCGAAGCGCCGGTCGCCGCTGCGCCGCGCCAGGCCCTCGACCGTGGCGTCGTTCAAGCCCAGGTTCAGCACCGTGTCCATCATCCCGGGCATCGACACGCGCGCGCCCGAGCGCACGGACACCAGAAGCGGGTTGTCGGGGTCGCCGAACCGGGCGCCGACCGCCGTTTCCACCCGCGCCAGCGCTTCCTTCACCTGCGTTTCTAGGGCCGGCGGGTATTTCTTGCCCCGCTCGTAGAAATAGGTGCAGACCTCGGTCGTGATGGTGAAGCCCGGCGGCACCGGCAGGCCCAATTGCGACATCTCGGCCAGTCCCGCGCCCTTGCCGCCAAGCAGGTTCTTCATGCCTCCGCGGCCATCGGCCTTTCCCCCGCCGAAAGCGTAGACCCATCGGGCCTTGTCTGTATTTGCCTTGGGCCGCGCGGTTTTTTTCTTCGCTTTCGCCATCGGTTTCATCCAGCAATCGAACAACCACCAAGACGCCAAGACATCAAGGTTTTCCAAGCGCGCCGTCCGGGCGCGCCACCATGCTTTCTTGGCGTTTTTGCGACTTGGTGGTTCATCTTCGATCTTTTTCTAGCCTTCGATTTTGGCGAAGATGGCGACCTGGTCCATGGTCGCCTGGATTCGGCTAAGCAGCTTCAGCCTGTTCTCGCGCAGCTTCGCGTCGTCGGCATTGACCGTCACCTTGTCGAAGAACGCGTCGACGAGTGGACGCAATCCAGCTAACTCGGTCATAGCGTTGAGATAATCTTCCTTAGCAATCGCCGCTTCATTGTGTTTGACCAAACCATTCAAATGGTCGAACAGTTCCAACTCTTGTTTCAACATTAGGGCGTGCGAGTCTGGAATGCCGGAATATTTCTTTCCATCTTTCTTCTCCTCAATTCGTAAAATATTTGCTGCACGCCGATAGGCAATTAGAAGATTTTGACCATCTGCGTCGCTGAGAAATCGCTCTAGCCATTCAACTCGCGCCAGCAAATCGACGAGATCATCCTGCCCGCCTAGCGCGAACACGGCAGCGATATAGTCGTGCCGAACACCTTCATCCTTCTTTATTACCTTTAACCGGTCTGCGATGAAGTCGAGCAGCTCGGCGATCAACGCGGCCTCGTCTTTGATCTGGACCGCATGCGCCTTGAGCGCCGTCGCGAAAGCGCCGCGCAGCTTGAGCCGAAGCTTGTTCTCGACGATGAGCCGGATGACGCCCAGCGCCGCGCGGCGCAGCGCGAACGGGTCCTTCGAGCCGGTGGGCTGCTCGCCGATGGCGAAGAAACCGGCGAGGCTGTCGAGCTTGTCGGCCAGCGCCACGGCGACCGACACCGGCGCGGTCGGGCAGCGGTCGTTGGGCCCGAGCGGCGAATAATGCTCGGCGATGGCGTCGGCCACGGCCGGCGGCAGTCTTTCGTTGAGCGCCAGGTAGCGGCCCATCACCCCCTGCAATTCGGGGAATTCGCCCACCACGCCCGACACCAAATCGGTCTTGGCGAGATGCGCCGCCTGCTTGGCCTGGGCGGAATCGCAGCCGGGAATCGATTTCGCCAGCTCGCCGGCCAGGGCCTCGATGCGCCGGGCCTTGTCGAACACCGATCCCAGCTTGGCGTGGAACACCACCTCTTTCAGCGCCGGCAGCCGGTCCGCGAGCTTCAGCTTCTTGTCCTGTTCCCAGAAGAACTGGGCGTCGCTGAGCCGCGCCCGCAGCACCCGCTCGTTGCCCGCGACGATGGTGCGGTCGCGCGCCGGGTCGTTCGGCATGTTGGCGACCACGGCGAAATGCGTCACTTTTCCATCCCGCTGGGTCAACGTGAAATATTTCTGGTGCCGGCGCATCGCGGTGCTGAGGATCTCGGGCGGCAGGCCGGCATAGCGCGGGTCGACCGTCCCCACCAGCACGGCCGGCCATTCCACCAGCCCCGCCACCTCTTCCAACAGGCCCATGTCCTCCTTCAGCCTGAGGCCGTGCGCGGCGGCGAGGCGGTGAAGCTCGCGCTCGACGATCCCTTTGCGCTCCTCGCGGTCGAGGATCACCTGCGCCACTCGCAGGCGGCGGCGGTACTCGGCGAAGCGCGCCGCCTTGAACGGCTGGGGGCACAGGAAGCGGTGGCCTACCGTGCCGTCGTCGAAGGCGAGAGGGGCCAGCGCGCCGCCGCGCTTGAGCGCGCCTTGCAGCCCCTTTCCGTCGAACACCGCCAGGATGGATTGCAGCGGCCGCACCCAGCGGAACTGGGCGTCGGCGAAACGCATCGACTTGGGCCAGGGCAAGGCCTCGATCGCATCGACCAACAGGCCGGGCAGCACGGCCGCGGTCTCGACGCCCTTCCTCTTGGTCACGGCGAACCAGAACTCGGCCTTGCCGACCACGCGCTTTTCGCATTGTTCGAGGCCGGCCAGGCCCGCGCCGCGCAGGAAGCCCTGGATCGCCTGGTCGGGCGAGCCCACCCTCGGACCCTTTTTCTCTTCCTCCAGGTCGGCGGTGCGCTGCGGCAGGCCCTTCACCGCCAGCGCCAGCCGGCGCGGCGTGACGAAGGCATAGGCCTCGGCGAAGGCAAGCCCGGCGGCGGTAAGCTTTTCCGTCACCAGGCGCTTCAGGTCTTCGGCCGCGCGCGCCTGCATGCGCGCGGGAATTTCCTCGGACAGCAATTCGAGCAGCAGCTCGGCCATGGCGTCAGTCGCCCTTGGGCGAGGCCAGCCACGCCTCGCAGCAGGCCCGGGCCAGCGCGCGCACGCGGGCGATGAAGGCGGCGCGCTCGTTAACGCCGATCACCCCGCGCGCGTCCAGCAGGTTGAACAGATGGCCGGCCTTGAGGCACTGGTCGTAGGCCGGCAGCGCCAGCCGCCGGGCGAGCAGCGCCCGGCATTCCTTCTCCGCGTCCGCGAAATGCCGATGCGCCGTCGCGGTGTCGGCGTATTCGAAATTGTAGGCCGAGAATTCGCGCTCGGCTAGGCGGTACACGTCGCGATACTTCACCGGGTGAAGCGCCCCTGGGCCGTTCCAGTCCAAATCGAACACGTCCTCGACGCCCTGGATGTACATCGCCAGGCGCTCGAGCCCGTAGGTCAGCTCGGTCGAGGCCGGCTCGCAGTCGATGCCGCCGACCTGCTGGAAATAGGTGAACTGGCTTATCTCCATGCCGTCGCACCACACCTCCCAGCCCAGGCCCCAAGCGCCCAGCGTCGGGCTTTCCAAGTCGTCCTCGACGAAGCGGATGTCGTGCTTCAGGGGATCGATGCCCAGCGCGCGCAGCGAGTCGAGATAGAGCTCCTGGCTGTCGGCGGGCGAGGGCTTCAGGATCACCTGGAACTGGTAGTAGTGCTGCAAGCGGTTGGGATTGTCGCCGTAGCGCCCGTCCTTGGGCCGGCGCGAGGGCTGCACGTAGGCCGCGTTCCAGGGCTCGGGCCCGAGCGCGCGCAGCGTGGTGGCCCAGTGGAACGTGCCGGCGCCGACCTCCATGTCGTAGGGCTGCAGGATCACGCAGCCCTTCTCGGCCCAGAAGGCCTGAAGCTTCAGGATCAGGGATTGGAAGCTGGGCGGACGGGCCGCGCTGTCGGCCATAGCACGGTATCCCGGGCGGGTTTTAGGTGCGGCGCACCATAAGGTCGGGGGCAAGTAGGGTCAAGCGAAGGGCTTGCGCGAAAGTCGCGCCCGCAAATCGCATCCGATCAGGCGCGCGCCGGGCAGTCGCGGCGCTCGCACGGGGTCGCGTTGCGCGCCTGGAACGCGCCGCACACCGCGCAGCGCACCATGTCCTCGACCGCGCGGGTCTCGCCGGGATCGGGCGGCGAACCGGCGCCACGTCTGGTTTTGTCCTTGGCCTTGAGCTTGTCCTGTTTCTCGTCCTTGTCGGCGGTCAGGTATTTGAATCCGAACCACACCGCCGCGATCACGGCGGCGACCAGCAGGATTTTGGCGAGGCTGATGCCGAACACCCGTCCTCTCTAGCGGTCGGCGGGTCCCGGGGCAAGGCGCCGCTTGCGGCCCGCGGCCGCCGACTGCCCGCGATGCGCGAGAATAATTTTCATGGTCCCCCTATCCAGGCGTTGTATCGGAGTGTATCATATGGACAAATGGCCGATACAAGCGGGCGTGGCGACAGGAGACGGAATTGGACGGATTTTACGGATCGCGCGGATACGGAGCAGGCGCCGGCTACCAGCCGCGCAACATTCAGGAACAGGTGGACCGGATCATGCAACGTCTGGGCGGCGGGCCGAATCCCATGGGGGTGCCGGACGACGGCATCTCGCAGTCTTACGCGCAGCCCGCGCCGCCGTCACCGCCGCGCCATTGGCGCGACGTTGCCGACGGCATCGCGGCGCAACTCGAACGCGAACAGGCGGCGCGGCCTGCACAGGAAGGTGGTGGGTTCGGTCTGATCGGCCCGGCCCAGGCCCAGATCGCCGTGCCGATCCCCCCACCGCCGATACCGGGCGTGCCGCAAATTCCTGATATGGGACGGCAGTTGATCGATTTTCTGAGCGCGGCGGTGACCGGCGCACAGCGAAGGCTCGGTGAGGCGAACGACGCGATCAGACGACGGGATGGACGATCGTTCCAAAGCTACACGAAGCAGAATCTGGACACACCGAATGTGTATGCTGGGCGTACCGGAAACATTTTTGATCCGCGTACCAATGTCTATCTGCGCGATCGTGCGGGCCATCCGACGGGCAACTACGCTGAGGCAAGACTGGATTGCTCGTCCAACAGCTACGGCGCCATCCGCGGTCGCGAGCAGGAGCTGATCGACCATTTTCGGGCGCAGGGATTGTCGGACAACCAGATCAACGGCATCTGGTTCCTAAACCCGTTGCGAGGCTACTATCTGGAACAGGCGATGCGGGAATGCGGCTATCTTCCGATGCCGGGATCGGAGAACCGATGATCAAGCGAATAAGTAGCGCAATGCGCCGCCTCCTGAAGCCAGGGCGCTACACGCGCGAGCAGCATCAAAAATACCTGGATCAGGTCGTCGGCAACTTCATCGCGATTCCATTGGATGGCGAGTTCGGGTTCGGCCGCATCGTCAACAGGGCGCTTGTCGCGTTTTACGACCTCAAATCGCCGACAATTCTGCCGATCGAGGTGATTGAGAAGGCCCCTGTGCTGTTTACCGTCGGCGTCGATTTTGTCGACCTGAAATCCGACCGGTGGAAAGTCATCGGCAAGAAGCCGCTGGAACCCGCCCTGGCCAAGCCGATGAAGTTTTTCCGGCAGGATATCTTTACCCTCCATGTCGATATCTATATTGACGACAGATTCGTGCCCTATACGGGTGAAGATCTTTCAAAAATGGAACCCCTGTCGGCCTGGAGCGCGAGGCTCGTCGAATCGCGCTTGCGTCACCATTTCGCCGGTACGCTCGACCCAGTGACGGAGAAAGCCAAATACGATCCTACCCGGCATCCCCACAATCCGGGGCCGTTCGCTAAGCTTCCAAAGCCCCCCCGCCGCGCAGGATAGCATCGGCCGCGTCGGTGAAGCCGCCGTCGTCCTTGTGCAGCACCAGTCCCGCGCCGAGGCGCGCCGGCGACTTGGCGCCCTTGCGCGCGCCCAGGATCACGCGGCGCGCCGCCTCGCCCGCTCTAGGCCAAAGCGGGATCACGGCGATCTCGCCCAGGCGCGGGTGCATTGCCGCGATCAGCTCGTCCAGGCGGTCGGCGCGGTGGATCAGCGTCAGCCGCCCGCGCGGCCTCAGGTACTTCAGAGCCGCGTCGATCCACGCCTCCAGGCCCAGCTCGTCCACCGTCGCCCGGCGCTTGGCCTGGTCGGGCGGCGGGTCAGCGGCCTCGGCCGCCAGATAGGGCGGGTTGGTCATGACGTGGTCGAACCCGCCGCGCTGCAGGTCCGAGGGCGGCCGGCGCAGATCGCCGACATGCACGATGATGCGCCGGTCAAGCTTGTTGGCGCTGACGTTCTCGGCCGCCAGCCGCGCCAGGTCTTCCTCGGCCTCCAGGCAATCGATCCGGCAGCCCTTGACGCGCTGGGCCAGGCACAAAGCCGCCGCGCCCGCGCCCGCGCCCAAATCCAGCACGCGCTCGCCGTCCTGCGCCGGCACGGCCGCGGCCAGCAGCAGCGGGTCGATCGCCACGCGATAGCCTTTCGCCGGCTGGCGGAACCTGACCTTCCCGCCCAGCAACGTGCCGTCGGTGGCGATCGCCGGCGGGGCGTCGCCGCCGTTCTTAGCGACCAGGCGGGGCTTCATCGTCGATCAGCCTTCTTGCGCGGGCGTGGTCGTCGTCGCCGACCATGAGGCGCCGGGGAATCGCGCCGATGCTGCCCTCGACCGCGCTGGTATGCGCGTCCAGCAGCACCGCCTCGATGCCCGCGCCGGCAAGCCGGGCCTCGGCCCAGGACAGAAGCACCGGGTCGTTGCTGCGCAACACTTCCTTCACGGGGCGGCGATCCTCGGGCTTCGCGGCCGGAACGCGGCCCGGCGGCCGCGTCTTGACCGGTCGTTTTCAGCGCCTATGCTCGGCCCCGGGCATGCCGGGGTCAAGGGGAACGGGTGGCGCAGTGGCGGTGGTCGTAAGCCTAGACGGCGAGCGGGCGAAACCCCGGGCATCGCTGGAGCCCTTGTCGGCGCTGGTCGCCCAGGACATGCAGCGCGTCAACGCGCTGATCGTGCAGAAGATGCACAGTCCCGTGTCGCTGATCCCGCAGCTGGCCGGGCACATCGTGGCGGCCGGCGGCAAGCGCCTCAGGCCCATGCTCACGCTGGCCGCCGCCAAGCTGTGCGGCTATGCCGGCGAGCGGCATGTCAGCCTGGCGGCGGCGGTCGAGTTCATCCACACCGCCACGCTGCTGCACGACGACGTGGTCGACGACAGTGCGCTGCGCCGCGGCCAGTCCTCGGCCAACGCGCTGTGGGGCAACAAGCCCAGCGTGCTGGTGGGCGATTTCCTGTTCAGCCGCGCGTTCGAGCTGATGGTGGCCGACGGCGCGCTGCCGGTCCTGGGCATCCTGTCGCACGCCTCGGCCGTGATCGCCGAGGGCGAGGTGCTACAGCTCGCCACCACCAACGACACCACCACCAGCGAGAACGCGTATCTCGACGTCATCAAGTCGAAGACCGCGCAGCTGTTCGCCGCGGCCGCACGCATCGGCGCGGTGGTCGCCTCCCGGCCCAAGGCCGAGGAAGAGGCGCTCGAGGGCTACGGGCTCAACCTCGGCATCGCGTTCCAGCTGATCGACGACGTGCTGGACTATTCCGCGCGCCAGGCGGAGCTCGGCAAGACCATCGGCGACGATTTCCGCGAGGGCAAGATCACCCTGCCGGTGATCCTGGCGTTCCGGCGCGGCAGCGAGGACGAGCGCCTGTTCTGGAAGCGCACGGTCGAGGACATGAACCAGGGGGACGTCGACCTCGGCCGCGCGATCGAGCTGATGGCGCGGCACGGCTCGCTGCGCGACACGGTCGAGCGCGCGCGGCACTATGGCGCCATCGCCCGCGACGCGCTCGGCATCTTCCCCGACAGCCAGGTCAAGCGCATCCTGCTCGACGTGGTGGATTTCTGCATCGAGCGGGCGTATTAGCCGCGCTTCATCCGTCGTTTACTCTTCATCCGTCATGGCCGCCCCCGGACTTGTCTGGGGGCCGGGTCTGACGAAAATGGGAGCGGACCGCCACTTCAAACTACGCTGCACACCTCGTCGAACTCGAAGCGCAGGTTGCGCGGCCGCACGCCCCTGGGGTCGCCATAGCCCAGGTTGCACAGGAAGTTCGACTTGACCTTGCCGCCGGGAAAGAACGCGGCGTCGACCTTGGCGTTGTCGAAGCCCGACATCGGCCCGCAATCCAGCCCCACCGCGCGCGCGGCCAGGATGAAATAGCCGCCCTGCATCGAGGAATTGCGGAACGCGGTGGCCTCGATCAGCGCGGGCTTGCCGGCGAACCAGCTCCTGGCGTCGGCCTGCGGGTAGAGCCGCGGCAGCTTCTCGTAAAACTCGGTGTCGTAGCCCACGATCGCGGTGGCGGGCGCCGCCATGGTCTTGGCCAGGTTGCCTTCGGAGAGCGCGGGCCCGAGCTTCGCCTTCGCCGCCTTCGAGCGCACGAACACGATGCGCGCCGGCGAGCAATTGGCGCTGGTCGGCGCGAATTTCATCAGATCGTACGCCCGTCGCAGCACCGCGTCCGGCACCGGCTTGTCGCTCCAGGCGTTGTGCGTGTGCGCCTCGCGGAAGATTAGGTCCATGGCCTTGGCGTCGAGCATCCCGGTCCCTTTCGCCTAGATTACCGCGCGCGACAGCATGGCGCGCAGCAGCACGTTGCAGCCGGCCGCCAGGTCTTCCGGCGTCGCCGATTCGACCTCGTTGTGGCTCAAGCCCCCGGCGCAGGGCACGAAGATCATGCCGGTCGGCGCCACGCGGCTGATGTAGCAGGCGTCGTGGCCTGCGCCCGAGACGATCTCGAGCGCGTCGAAGCCGCAGGCCTTGGCGGCGCGCCGCACCGCCTCGACGCAGGCCGGGTCGAACCGCACGGGCTTCGAATGCCAGATCTCCTTGATCGCGAATTCCAAGCCGAGTTCCGCGCCGATCGCCGCGCCGGCGGCGTGAAGCGAGGCGGCCATCGCCGCGAGCCGCGCGTCGTCGGGGTGGCGCAGGTCCACGGTCAGCCGCGCCTCGCCGGGAATGGTGTTGCGCGACCCGGGCACAGCCGCGATCACGCCGACCGTGCCGACGCCGTGCGGCCCATGCGCGCGGGCGATGGCGTGGACGCGCTCGACCAGCCGCGCCGCGCCCAGCAGCGCGTCGCGCCGGCGGTTCATCGGCGTGGTGCCGGCGTGCGAATCCTGGCCGGTCACCACGGCGTCGAACCAGCGCGAGCCCTGCGCGCCCGTGACCACGCCGATGGTCCGCTGCTCGGCTTCCAGAATCGGTCCTTGCTCGATATGCGCTTCGAAGAACGCGCCCAGCTTGCGCCCGCCGCACGGCATCTCGCCCAGATAGCCGATGCGTTCGAGCTCACCACCCAGGGACTTGCCCTCGGCGTCGGTTCGCGCATGGGCGTAATCCTCGGTGAATACGCCCGCGAACACGCCCGAGGCGACCATCGCCGGGGCGAAACGCGAGCCTTCCTCGTTGGTCCACACCGCCACCTCGATCGCCGCGTCGGTCTGGAAGCCACGGTCGTTGAGCGTGCGCACCACTTCCAATCCCGCCAGCACGCCGTAAACCCCGTCGAATTTCCCGCCGTGGGGCTGCGTGTCGAGATGGCTGCCGGTCACGACCGGCGGCAGGCCGGGATCGCGGCCCTCGCGCCGGGCGAAGATGTTGCCCATGCGGTCCACCTTGACCGTCATGCCCGCCTCCTTGCACCAGCCGACGAACAGGTCGCGGCCCTCTTTGTCCAGGTCGGTCAGCGCCAGGCGGCAGTTGCCGCCCTTGTCCGTGGCGCCGACCCGCGCCATCTGCATCAGGCTTTGCCACAGCCGGTCCTTATCCACGGCGATGTTGGGCAGGTCCATCAGTTCCGCTCCCGCTCGCTGCGGCACAGCGCGGCCGCGATCTCGGCCAGGCGCGCGTAGTCGCCGATCTCGTTATAGGCCTGGGCGGAAATCCGCATCCAGATCGCGCCGGCGAGCGGGTGCAGCGGCGCGTCGGTCCGGAACTCGCGCACCAGCCGGTCGCGCAGCGCCGTGGCGCGCTCGGGATTGGCCGGGCCGGGTATGGGCAAGCGCACCGTCCACATCGCCGCGTGCATGTTCTCGTCGGCGCCGGGTTCGGTGCCCAGGGCGTCTGCGATCAGCCCGGCCGCCTCGCGCGCCAGCGCCGCGTTGCGCGTCCGCAAGCCCGCGCCGCCCAGCCTTTCGTGGAATGCGATCGCCGCCTCGACCGCCAGGTAGGCGCCGGGGCCGCGCGTGCCGGTCCAGTCGAACTCGGCCGCGAAGCCCTTGCCGTAACCGTGCGAGATGGTGACGGGCCGCAAATCCCGCTGGCGGTCCACGCGCGCCCACAGGAACGCGCAGCCCTTGGGCGTGGAAAGCCACTTGTGGCCGTTGCCGGTGTACCAGTCCGCGCTCAAGGCCTCCAGGTCCAGCGTTACGTGGCCCGGCCCGTGCGCGCCGTCAACCAGAACCGGCACGCCGGCATCGCGGCACAGCTGGATCAGTTCGGCGATCGGCAGCACCAGGGCGCTGGGCGAGGTGATGTGATCGAACACGGCGAGTCTGGTGCGCTTGTTCAGCATCGCCGCCACCGCGGCGACGACACCCTTGGCGTCGGGCCGGGGAAACGGAATCTTGGCCTCGACCAGCGCCGCGCCAGCCCGCGCGGCCACGTGGCGCGCGGCGTTGCGCACCGCGCCGTAGCCGTGGTCCAGCCCCAATATCTCGTCGCCGGGCCGGAATTCGACCGAGCGCAGCACCGCGTTGCAGCCCGTGGTGGCGTTGTCGACGAAGGCGATGTCCTCGCCCCGGGCGCCGACGAACCGGCCGAGTGTCGCGGCGGCGTGGCGCAGCGCCCGGGGCAGCTCCTCGCGCATGAAGCGCGTGGGCTGGGCCTCCAGCCGCCGGCGCCACTCCTCGGCCGCCGCCAGCACGGCGCGCGGCGTCGCGCCGAACGAGCCGTGATTGACGGACAGGAAATCGGGATCGAGCAGGAACTCGCCGCGGATCGCGGCGCCCAGGGGTGGGATGGGGGCGGGCTTGGCGGCGTCGTTCATGTCTTCCTCATATCAGATAGCGCGCGGCCACGAACCCGCCCACCAGAACCACCACGAACACGGTGGTCGCCATGGTCAGGCGCTTCTCGACGAACGCGCGGATCGGGTCGCCGAATTGCCACAGCAGCGCCGCCACCAGGAAAAACCGCACCCCGCGCGAGATGACCGAGGCCGCGGCGAAGCTCAGCAGTGGAAAATGCGCCGCGCCGCTGGCGATGGTGATGAGCTTGTAAGGAATCGGCGTCATCCCCTTGATGACGATGATCCACCAGCCGTATTCCAGGAACATCCGCTGGAAGGCCTCGAGGTTCTGGGTCTGGCCGTAGAGCGCCAGGATCGGCCGGCCCAGGCCTTCCAGCACCCAATAGCCTATGGCGTAGCCCAGGAACCCGCCGGCGACCGAGGCCAGCGTGCATATGCCCGCGATGTAGAAGGCGCGGCGCGGATTGGCCAGGATCATCGGGATCAGCATCACGTCTGGCGGGATCGGGACGAACGAGCGTTCCACGAAACTCACGGCCGCCAGCCACCACGGAGCGCGGCGGTCGGACGCCAGCCGCATCATCCAGTCGTAAAGACGGCGAATCATGGCGATGGGGAACCGTGCTCAGGCGGCGGCGGCGAGGGCGGCCAGGGTGTCGCGGCCCTTCAGCATGTCGTCCAGCGACCCGAAGGCGTTCATGTAGTGGCCGCGATACCCGGCTTGCTCGATGCGCCGAAACATCCGGGCGAAGTTGATCGTGCCTTGGCCGATCTGCAAATGCTCCTCGCGGTCGCCGCGGCAATCCGCCAGCCGCACCTCGCCGCAGCGCTTCAAATCCAGCGCCGCGATGTGCCCCTCGATGCCCTCGGGCACGAGATGCGCGTGGTTGACCGTGAAAGCCCAGCCGAGATTGGGCGAATCGAGGCGGTCGAAGAAGAAACGGCATTCCTCGACGTTGTGCGGCAGATAATGCACCTCGGCCGCGGCGGGCTCCTTGTTCAGGTTCTCCAGCAGCAGGCGCATGCCGACGTTCTCGGCGTGGCCGAGCACGCGCTTCAGGCGTTCGACTCCGGCGTTCATCCGCGCCTTGTAGTCGCCGGTGAAGTGGTAGCCGCCATGCACCACGATCCAGCCGGCGCCGAGCCGCTTGGCCGCGTCGATATAGGCGCGCAGATACCGGTCCACCGCGTCGGAGACGAACGGCGAGGTCTCGGCCACGTTGACCGCCGACAGGGTGTGCAGGCCCAGACGGACGCCGTGCTTGGCCAGCGCGTCGCGGATCGGCCCGGCGCGGCGCTCGTCGAACGACAACAGGGCGTTGGGCTCGGTGTCGATCTCGCAATCGATGTAACCGACGCCGTTCCGGGCCGCCCAGGCAATGCCGTCCTCCAGCCGCGCCTTGCGGCCCAGATCGATGCCGATCCGCTGCTTCAGATCCATGCCCATGGTTGCCCCGCTAGCGGGTTGCGACGCGCCGCCACGTCCACATCGCCAGCGGCATCAGCATCATAGCCGCGGCGATAAGGTACAGCGACAGGCTGATCGGCCTTAGGATCATCGGCGCGAACGCGCCGTGCGAAATGGTCATGGATTGGCGCAGCGCGTTCTCGAACAGGGGCTCCAGCACCAGGCCGAGCACCAGGGGCGCCGCCGAATAGTCGTATTTCTTCATGAAGTAGCCGGCTGCGCCGAACAGGGCCATCAGCCACACGTCGTCGATGCTGTTCGACTGGCTGTACACGCCGATCACGCACAGCGCCAGGATCACGGGGTACATCACCGCATAGGGCGTGCGCAGCAGATAGGCGAACAGCCCCACCAGGGGCAGGTTCAGGATCAGCAGCATGGCGTTGCCGACATACATGCTGGCCATCACCGACCACACGAAATCCGGGTTCTGCTCGAACAGCGCCGGGCCGGGCCTGAGCCCGAACATGATCAGCGCCCCCAGCATCACGGCAGTGGTGTTCGATCCCGGAATCCCCAGGGCGAACATCGGCACCATGGCGCCGGTGGCGGCCGAGTTGTTGGCGGCCTCGGGCGCGGCCACGCCCTCGATCGCCCCACGTCCGAAGCGCTCGGGCGTCCTCGACACCTTCTTTTCCACCGCGTAGGCCAGGAACGAGGCGATGGTGGCCCCCGCGCCCGGCAGGATGCCGATGATGTAGCCGATGACGCCGCCGCGCAGCGTCGCGCCCTGGCACAGCTTCCAATCAGCCCAGGTGGGGTAGGCGTAGCGCAGCTTGGCGACGGTTTCGATCGGCCGATCGCTGGCCGGGCTGTCGGCCTGGGCCAAGACCTCGCCGACGCCGAAGAATGCCACCGCCAGCACCAGGAACTCGATGCCGTCCAGAAGCCACAACTGGCCGAAGATGAAGCGCGGGTTGCCGATCTGCGGGTCGACGCCGATGGTCGCCAGCAGCAGACCCAGCACGCCCATGATCAGGCCCTTCAGCACCGAGCCGCCGACGATCGCCAGCGCCGACAGGCCCACCAGCACCAGCGCGAAGTACTCAGGCGGGCCGAACAGCAGCGCGAGCTTGGCGAGCGCGGGCGCGGCCGCCATCAACCCGACCACCGCCAGCGTGCCGGCGATGAACGACGCCACGGCGGCGATGCCCAGCGTCGGGCCGGCGCGGCCCTGCTGCGCCAGTTCGTAGCCGTCCAGACTGGTCATCACCGAGCTGGATTCGCCGGGAATCCGCACCAGCACCGAGGTGATCGTGCCGCCGTACTGCGCGCCGTAGTAGATGCCGGCGAACATGATGGTCGAGCCGATCGGATCGCCGCCGAAGGTCAGCGGCATCAGGATGGAAATCCCGGCCGACGGGCCGATGCCCGGCAGGGCGCCGATGATCTGGCCGATCAGCACCCCCGCCAGGCAGAACAGCAGGTACTTCGCCGACAGCGCGATGGCGAAGCCCTTGGCGACCAGCGCCAGCGTTTCCATGGCGCTAGAACCCCCAGGGGCCGGCGGGCAGGGGCACGCCCAGCCAGGTGTGGAAAAGAACGAAAAGCGTCAGCGTGGTGCCGGCCGAAACCAGCGCGGTCTCAGCCGGCCCACGCCGCTCGACCGCGCCCAGCAGGAACAGCAGATACCCGCCGATCGCCGCCACGAAGCCGACCCATTCCAGCACCAGGATGCACGCGACGAGGCCCAGCATGATCGCGGCGACGCGGCCGTGGCGCGAAGCCGCAGCGGGAGGCGGCGCGGGCGCGGCCGCGGGGCGCAGGTGCTGTTTGATCGCCAGCGCGGCAACCAGCCCGACCAGAACGATCGCCAGCCATAGCGGGAGAAATCCGCTGCCCGGCGCGAAATCCTGCCAATAGGGCAGGCGCATGGACTGGGAAATCCAGAACAGGCCCAGGGCGCCGATCGCGCCCACGAAGACGCGCTCACCCCACGGCATGCAATCGTGTTCCGCCGCCGCGATCCACGCGCAGCTTCTCGACAGTGGCCCAGTCAATCTTTGCGCCGAGGCCTGGGCCCTCGGGCAGACGCAGCATGCCCGGCGTCGGCTCCAACTCGTCGGCGATGATGTCCTGGGTGACGCCCATCGGGCGCATCGAGCCCATCTCGTGCGGCAGCACCACGTTGCGCACGCATGCCGCCAGTTGCGCCTCGGCCAGGCGCGCCAGTCCCATCTGGAACACGTGACCCAGCACACAGGCGATGCCGGCCGCCTCCAGCATGGAAATGATGGTCTGCGCGCCGTCCAGCCCGTGCTTGCTGACCTTGACCTTCACGCGGTCGGCGGCGCCCAGGCGGATCACTGCGATCGCGTCCTCGGGGGAGGCGACGGCGTCGTCGGTCATCAGCGCCACGCCCACGGCGCGGCGCACCTCGGCCATGCCCAAAAGGTCGCCGCGCGGCAGCGGCTGCTCGACATGCTCGATGTCGTAGCGTTCGATCGCGCGGATCAGGCGGATCGCGTCGGCCGGCCGGTAATGGTCGTTGGCGTCGACGCGCAACCGCATGGCGACGGGAATGGCGCCGCGCACCTCTTTCACCCGGGCGATGTCGGCTTCGGGCGTCTCGCCGATCTTGATCTTGACGGCGTTGACGCCCGCGCGCGCCTGCTCGGCCGCCTCGCGCGCCATCGCCTCGGGCGACATGACGCCGATGACCGGGCCGATCACCGGAATCCTGTCGGTCACCCGTCCCCCCAGCAGCGCCGCCACCGGCCGGCCCAGCGCCTTGGCCCCTAGATCGTAAAGCGCGTTGTTGACGCCGGCCTTGGTCCAGATGCGGCCTTTCAGCGCCTGGTTGACCCGCGCCATCGCCAAGCGCCGGTCGTGGACGGAAAGTCCCACCAGCGCCGGCGCCACGTAGCCCGCGACCGCGCCCAGGATCTCCTCGACGATCTCCTCGGGTTTGCCCGGCGGGGCCGAGACGATCTCGGCGTTGCCCTCAAGCCCGTCCCGGTCGGTCTTGAGGCGAAGCAGCACCGAGACGTGCCGCTTGGTCTCGCCCTCGGATATGCGGAACGGGCGCGCCCCCGCCACGGCGACGGGGATGGCCTCTACCGCGACGATCTTCGGATCGGCGCTCACTTCTTCTCGAGGTTCGCCAGCATGTCTTTGTACAGCGCCTCTTGCGTCTCCAGGAACTTGGCGAAGTCGGCGCCGCCGATCAGATGCAGCTGCGCCACGTTGTTCTTGATGTAGTCCTGGAACGTCTTGCTTTCGCCGGCCTTCTTCATCACGCCGGTCCAATAGGCGACCGCCTCGGCTGGAGCGCCCTTGGGCATGGCCACGCCGCGCCACATCTGGAACGGCTTCACGTCGATGCCCTGTTCCTTCATCGTGGCGATGGCGGGCAGCGCCGCGAAGCGCGTGGGGCGGAACACGCCCAGGCCCCGCACGGTGCCGCTCTGCAGGTGCGACATGAACTCCAGCGGGTTGCCCGCGGCCGAATCCACGTGGCCGCCCAGAAGGGCGGTCAGCGCCTCGCCGCCGCTGTTGAAGCGCACGATGTTGAGCTGCAGGCCAGAGGCGGCCTGGAACACGGCGATCGCCATGTCGTCGGCGGTGCCGGCCGAGCCGACCGACACGCTGCGTGGCGGCTTGGCCTTGGCCTGCTTCAGAAGGTCGGCCGCGTCCTTGTAGGGCGATTCCTTACGCACGAACAGCACGTAGTCGTCGAGCATGAAGTTGAACACCGGCGTCAGGTCGCGCCAGCCCTTGGCGTCCTTGACGCGCAACGGAGTGATCTGGGTCTGCGGGTTGATCAGCACCAGGGTGTGCGGGTCCCCGGCCTTGGTCGACACCACCTGGCCCACGCCAACGGCGCTGCCGCCGCCCGGCCGGTTGACGGCGACCAGGTTCACCGGCGCCAGCTTCTCGTCGGCGACGATCTTTATCAGCACCCGCGCCAGAAGATCGGCTCCGCCGCCCAGGCCGTAGGGAATCACGAACTCGACGTCGCGCGTGGGCTTCCACTGCGCGTTGGCCGGGGTCCAAGCGCCGGCCGCCGCCACCGCGAGCGCGACAAGCGGCGCCCGCGACCAAGCTTTCACAGACATGGCGATCCTCCCCTTGGAGTGTCTCGTTGAACGCGGAACGAGTTTTTTCGACTATATTACCGGCCATCCCGTCCGGCAAATCAGGGCGCCGCGAGCTTCGACGCGGGGCTTGCCAGGCGCGGGCGCGGGGCTAGATTTGTCGCCCGGTCGGCCCACCGGCCGGCCGGGCGGAGGCATGTTCATGATCACCGAAATCGTGCTGTTCGACTTGCCCCGGGGGATGACGCGCGCGGAGTTGGAGAAGAACTTCCGCGACTCGATTCCGCGCTGGCGGCAGAACCCGGACCTGCTGCGCAAGAACATGATCTACGACCTGGAACGCGGAAAGGCCGGCGGCGTCTATACCTGGAACAGCGTCGAGGAAGCCAGGCGCTGGCACGACGAGGAGTTCCGCCGGCGCATCCTCGCGCTGTTCGGCAGCGAGCCCAGCTACCAGTATTTCGAAACGCCGGTCGTGGTGGACTCGCGGCCGGAAAAGTCGTCGACCGGACCGCCGGCAAGCCGGCCGGCCAGGCGGCGGAATAGCGCGGGCTGAGCGAAAGAAAGCGGCAACGGCAAACTGGCGCCGCGGGTTTTTCCCCGCTAGGATCGCGCGCCTCTAGGCGCCCCTGTGGCGGAACGGCAGACGCGGCAGACTCAAAATCTGTTGCTCGAAAGGGCGTGGGAGTTCAAGTCTCCCCGGGGGCACCACAACATAGCAGCACATAGCATCACCAAAGCCCTTTTCCCAATTGGGCTTTGCGCTTTCCGGCGCTTCCTGGCTCGTGGTAGAATTATCCATAGACGCACATCGTCAAACGCCACTACGCGCACCACGCGCGAGCCTAGGGAGAGCCTAAGATGCGTCTCACCGACCTCTCGATTAAGAACCTAAAGCCGCCGGAACGCGGCCAAGCGACCTATACCGACGACACGCTCCTCGGTTTCGGGGTCCGCGTCTCGCAAGGCGGCACCAAGACCT
>JBQTIS010000113.1:0-1711 GCA_052387895.1 Rhodospirillales bacterium
CCCTACAAGCCGCCGGCCTTCGGTGTCCTGCCCGCCCGCTTCAAGCACCCCGACGGGTACTGGGTCGCCCTCGCCGACGATCCCCTGGTCTTCATGAGCAACAACAAGTTCTTGAAGGAGAACAACCTCAAGCCGCCGGCCTCCTGGAACGATCTGCTGGACCCGGCCTACAAGAACATGCTGCAGATGGCCGACGCGCGCACCTCGGGCACGGCCGTCACGCGCATCTTCTCGATCCTCGAGGTCAACGGCCGCAGCGAGGACAAGGCCTTCGCCTATATGAAAAAGCTGCGCCCGAACGTGCAGCTCTACACCAAAAGCGGCGGCGGCGGCACGCTGCCCGTGGGCCTGGGGCAGGCGGGCGGCGGCATCTTCTTCATCGTCGACGCGCTCGACACCAAGGCCAAGGGCTACGACGTGCAGATCAGCTTCCCCAAGGAAGGCATCGGCACGGCGGCCGAGGGCATCGCGCTGATCAAGGGGGCCAAGAATCCCGCCGCGGCGAAAAAACTGATCGACTGGGCCTCCAGCCCGGCGATGCAATCGCTGTTCGCCGTGCACAAGATCAATTTCGTGCCCGCGCATCCCGACGTGAAGACCGAGGCGAGCCTGGCGGCGGTGCTGAAGGGCGCCAAGATCTTCGCCATCGACGATGCCTATGCGGGCGAAAACCGCAAGCGCGTGGTCGATCGCTGGGTCGCGGAAATCCTGCCGTAAGGCCCGCTTGTCCGGCCGCCCGGTGGCGGCAATCGATGGCGTGAAGGGCCGCCGGCGCGCCTTGCCGGCGATCCTGCGCGACCCGGTGCAGGGACTGACCGTCCTCGGCCTGTGGGCGCTGCTGGCGCTGTTCGTGATCTTTCCGCTCTGCGCGTTGCTGGTGCGGGCGTTCTATGTCGACGGCGCGTTCAGCCTGGGACCGGTCTGGTCGGTGCTCGCCCAGCCCAACCATCGCCGCGCCTTCGTCAACAGCCTGCTGCTCGGCACGCTGGTGGGCGTCGCCGGCACGGCGCTGGGTTTCCTGTTCGCCTTCACCACGGCGCGCGCCGGGTTGAAACCCTGGCTGGTGCGCCTGATCGACGCGGCGACGCTCTTGCCCCTGATCTCGCCGCCCTTCACCACCTCGATCGCTTTCATCTTTTCGTTCGGGCCGCGCGGCCTCATCTCCCATGAGCTGCTGGGGATGCGCGCCGCGAACGTCTATGGCCTATGGAGCACGCTGGCGGCCGAGACGCTGACCTATTTCCCGATCGCGTACCTGGCGCTGCGTCCCATGCTGTCGGCCATCGGCGGCAACCTGGAGGAGATGGCGTTCAGCCTGGGCAGCTCGCGCTGGCGCGTGTTCCGCACCGTCACCCTTCCGCTGTGCGTGCCGGGCCTGGCCAATGCGTTTCTGCTGCTGTTCGCCGCGTCGCTGGCCGACTTCGCCACTCCGCTGATCCTCGCGGGCAATGCGTTTCCGGTGCTGCCGACCGAGGCATACTTGCAGATCACCGGCCTGTTCGATCTGCGCGGCGGGGACGTGCTGTCGCTGGTGCTGCTGGTCCCGGCGATGATGGTTTTCTTCGCCCAGCGCTATTGGGTGTCGCGCGGGCACTACGTCACCGTTACCGGAAAATCCGGCGCGCGGTCGGACAGCGAGGGATTGACGCCCGTCATGCGCTGGATGCTCGTCGGCGCCTGCGCGCTGGTGGGTGTCACGATCCTCTATCTC
>JBQTIS010000114.1:0-1646 GCA_052387895.1 Rhodospirillales bacterium
TAGCCGGTGCAGCGGCAGAAGTTGCCGGAGATGCCGTCGCGGATTTCCTGCTCGCTCGGCTTCGGGTTCTGCTCGAGGAGGGTGACGGCCGACATGATCATGCCGGGCGTGCAATAGCCGCATTGCAGGCCGTGCTCTTCCCAGAAGCCTTTCTGCAGCGGGTGCAGCTCGCCCTCGGGAGCCAGCCCCTCAATCGTGGTGACCTTCGCGCCGTCGGCCTGCACGGCGAACACCGTGCATGACTTGACGCTCCGGCCGTCGATCAGGACGGTGCACGCGCCGCATTGGCTGGTGTCGCAGCCGACGTGAGTGCCCGTCAGGTTGAGATGTTCGCGCAGGAAGTGCACGAGAAGCGTGCGCGGCTCCACGTGTGCCTTGCGCTGCTTGCCGTTGACCGTAATCGCGATGGGAACCATGGGCCGCCTATGCTAGTCCCATTGCGCGGTCACGCCAAGTGCTCAGATTGACTTGCCCATGGTGCGGGCGTAAGCTCCGGGCCACTCGCCTCGGGTCACCCATTTCGGGAGGTCTCAATGCCCCGTTTGCTGTCCGCGTTGTTCTTGGCTTCGCTCTTGGCTCTTCCCCTACAGGCGTTCGCTCAAACTGGTGACGGCAGCATTCGCGGCTACGTCAAAGACGAGCAAGGCGCGGTGTTACCCGGCGTCACGGTCACCGCGCTCAGTCCGGCGCTGCTCTCGCCGGTCACGGCGGTCACCGACACTGGCGGCTATTACCGTCTCTTGAACCTGCCGCCCGGCACCTACGCCGTGACTGCGGAGCTGGCCGGGTTCTCGTCGTGGCGGCGCGAAGGCATCATCATGCGCGCCGGCATCACCTTCCAGGTGGATGTCGATCTCAAAATCGGCACGCTCGCCGAAACCGTCACCGTCACCGGCGACTCGCCGATGATCGAGACCGGCCGTCCGACCAGCGTCTTGAACATCGACGGTGAACTGGTGCGCGCCACGCCGATCACGTCACGCCGGTTGTTCAGCGACGCGCTCGATCTCGCGCCGGGCATCGGGTCGCGCAACGTCGACGACGGCGTCGGCCGGCGCGCGTACTACGTCCGTGGCTCACACATCTATGCGCACGCCTTGCAACTCGAAGGCGCGCCTGCCTCGGCCTACATCGACGCGGCCGCCCACTCCATGGGCATGGGCGGCGACACGATCCAGGACGTCGAAATCAAGCTGGGCGGCGCCGACGCCTCGACGCCGCTCAGCACCGGCGTGGTGATGAACGTGGTCACCCCGCGCGGCCAGAACCAGCTCAAAGGATCAGTGAGTTATTCGTTTCAGCCACTCGGCTGGAACGACGACAACACGAAGGGCGGCGCCGCTCCCGGCGGCCTGCCGACCTTCCAGGAAGTCAACCAATGGGATGTCTCGATCGGCGGCAAGATCATCAGGGACCGGGTGTGGTTCTTCGGCACGTATCGCTATGCGGATCTGAAGAACGGCATCAGCCGTACCGATCAGGACCTCGCTACCCTGCGTGCGTTCCGCTCCGACTTCGAACCGTTCGATAATTTCTCCGTCAGCAAGCAGCCGTACCTGAAAGTCACGACCCAGGCCGGCAAGCACGAGCTGTCGGGACTGTGGCAGTACGATCGCAACAAGTTCAGCAGCGACCGCGAGCGGAAC
>JBQTIS010000115.1:0-18250 GCA_052387895.1 Rhodospirillales bacterium
GCTGGTGGGGGTGGGGGTGGGGGGTGGGGGCGCGTCGCTGCCCATGTCCTGCGGGCGGAAGCCATTCGGTGGGCGTAGGCCCGGAGCTGGTGAGAGGGATTCAACTTGGCCGGAACTTGCGCTAGACGTCGACCAGCACCTTGAACCCGCCATAGATCATGCGCTTGCCGTCGAAAGGCATCGCTTTCGGCTGCATCATCTTCGCGAGCCGCCTGTCCTTCATGACCTTGGCGTTGACGCGGTCGCGGTCGGCGCGCGACCGGTACACGATATAGGCGAACACCACCGTCTCACTGGGTTTGCGCATTACGCTGCGCGGGAAAGAGGTCCACTTTCCCATCTTGACGTCGTCGGCGATGCATTCCCGGAACTCGAGCGCGCCGTGCTCGCGCCAAATCCTGCCCGCTTTCCGCGCCATGCGGCGATAGGCGCCTACGTTTCTCTTCGGCACGGGAACGATGAACCCATCGACATATTCGGCCATGTCACTTCTCCTTGGATTTCGGTTCGGCAAACGGCGGCCGAGCGGGCCGCGGCTCATCCGCCGCTCAGGGCCTGCACGATCTGCACCGAATCGGCGGGCGCGAGCGCGCGGGCCGTATCGAACACCTGTTCGCCATTGACGAACACCCGGATGTGCCGGCGCACCCGGTCCTGCTCGTCAATCATGCGAAAGCGCAGACCCGGGTACTGGCGGTCGAGGTCGGCCAGCAGCTCGGCCAGCGTGGCGCCCTCGGCATCGACCTCGCGCTTCTTGGTGTAGAAATGCAGGGGGCCGGGAATCAGCACCTTCATCGGGGCTCCGCCGCCTCGACCGCGTAGATTTCCGGCAGATGCTTGGCGATGCAGGTCCAGCGCCTGCCTTCGTTTCCGCTCATCCAAAGCTCGCCGCTGGTGGTGCCGAAATAGAGGCCCACGGGGTCGCGCCCATCGGCCGTCATGGCCTGGCGCTTCACGGTCCACCACGCCTGCCGGCGCGGCAGGCCGGAATCGAGCCGCCGCCAGCTCTTGCCGGCGTCGCGCGTGACATAGGCGGCGGGCATGCCGCCGACGCTCACGCGCGGCCACACGGTCGTGCCGTCCATCGGGAACACCCAGGCCGTGTCCGCGTCGCGCGGGTGCACCACCATGGGAAAGCCGATATCGCCGACCTTCTTCGGCATGGCCTTGCCGATGCGCGCCCATTCCTTGGACGGCCGGTCGAGCCGGTAGATGCCGCAATGGTTCTGCTGGTACAGGCGATCCGGGTTGCCGGGGCAGAGCCGGACGCAATGCGGGTCGTGGAAGGTGGGGGTGGATTTGTCGAAGCCCTCGACCACCTCCAGCCCTTGCAGCAGCGGCGCGAAGCTCTTTCCGCCGTCGGTCGATTCGTGCACGCCGCCGCCCGACATGGCGAAATAGAGATGCTTGGGGTCGCGCGGATCGACGATGACGGAGTGCAGCTTGGGCCCGTCGGGGGTGCCGTCCTGCACCGTGCCCATCCATGCGCGGTAGCGCGGATCGTCGTTGATGCACGAGAACGGCTCCCAGGTGACGCCGCCGTCCTCGCTGCGGAACAGCCCCTGCGGCGAGGTGCCGGCGTACCACGCGTTGGGTTCGTTGGCATGGCAAGGCGCGAGCCAGAACGTGTGGTCGACCGCGCGGCCCTTGCCGCCGTCAGCGGCCTTAGCGAAAGCGGGCGGCCGCGCGGCTTCCTTCCAGGTCCGGCCGAGATCGGTGGATCGGAACACGGTCGGGCCGAGATGCCCGGTCTTGGCGGCCGCCAGCAGCGTGCGCCCGTCCCTGGGGTCGAGCACGAGATGGCTGACGATGTGGCCGAGAAAATGCGGCCCGTCGGCCCGCCAGGTCTTGCGCGCCGGGTCGCCGCGATAGAGCCACGCCCCCTTGCGCGTGGCGACCAGAAGCACGATGCGCCTCGCGCCGCCGCCGCGCCGCTTGGCCTTGGCCGACGTTCTTCCGCTGCTCCCAGCCATCGCTCGCTCCCCTGCCGCGCCATGCCATGTCCCGGCGTGGCGCATGATGCTCTCTCAATCGGGCATTTTCGTGAAGCCCGGCCCGCGGCGCGCTGTCGGGCGCCCGGCTTGACAATAAAGTTGATATCAACATAATAACGCCATGTCAACCCGCGACGATGTGCCCGTCGCCGTGACGCACATGGTGCGCGACAGATGCCTGTGCCTGCACGTGCAGCGCGCGGCGCGCGCGCTGGCGCGGCGCTTCGACCAGGCGCTGCGGCCCTCGGGCCTGACTCACGGCCAATTCTCGCTTTTGGCCTCGCTCAACCGCGCCGGGCCGGCGACCATGAAAAGCGTCTCGGCCGTGCTGGCGATGGACCGCACCACGCTGACCGCCAACCTCAAGCCGCTGGAGCGCCGGGGGCTGGTGGCGGTGGCGGTGGACCCGGCGGACCGGCGCGGCCGCCTGTTGACGCTGGCGCCCATGGGCAAGGCGCTGCTCAAGGCGGCGATCCCGGCATGGCGGCGCGCCCACGCGGCGGTCGACCGGGTTCTCGGCGGGGTTCTCGGCGGGCCCGACGCCGACCGCCTGCGGGCGACCTTGCGCGCGCTTTCCTAGGGCGGCGGCTAGACCGCGGGGCGGTATTCGCGCAGGAACAGCTCCAGCACCAGCATCTGCCAGACCAGCTTTTCGTGGTTCTGGCGGCCCTGCATGTGCTCGTCGAGCCTCGCCAGCATCGCGCCGGGCCGGTAGAAGCCGCCGCTCAACGCCCCCGTTCCCAACAGGTCGGTGATGAAGGGCCGCATCTCGTTGCGGAACCATTCGTTGACCGGCATGCGGAAGCCCGATTTCGGGCGCTCGACGATGCTGCGCGGCAGGATATTCGCCGCGGCTCGCCGCAGCATCCATTTCCCGGTCAGGCCCTTGAGGCGCCAGCCGTCGGGCAGCGATGAAACGAAGGCGACCAGGTCGTGGTCGAGGAACGCCATGCGTCCTTCCAGCGACGCGCCCATGGTCATGCGGTCGCCGCGCTCCAGCAAATTGTCGGGCAGCCACACGGTCTGGTCGAAGGCGAGGATGCGCCTGAGCGCGCCGTTGTTCGGGTCGTCGAGGGGCGCGCGATAGGGGGGACGCGGCACGGCGCTCAGGTCGCTCTGTTCCCGCGCCGACAGCGCGCCGAACCAGCGGATCATGCGCTCGGTGAAATCGCGCTGGCCCAGGCTCGCGGCGGCGGTCTTGACGCGGCGGAAGGAATAGGGAAGCGCGCGCAGGATCGGCTCGACGATCATGTCGTGCAATCCGCCCGGCACGACCGCCTGGTACAGCGCCGCGAGGCGGTCATAGGCGTGCTTGGGATAGCCGGCCAGCGTCTCGTCGGCGCCCTCGCCGGTCTGAACCACCTTCAAGGTCTTCACCGCCTTGCGGCTCAAGAGCAGGATCGGCAGGTCGGCCGGCTCGCTGACCGGCGCGTCGCGCAAGCGCGTGGCGTCCGCCAGTCCGTCGATCAGCTCCCGGGTCGAGAACAGCACGGGGTGGTGCGCGCAGCCCAGCTGCTTGGCGACCAGGTTCGCGTGCGGCAGCTCGCTGTATCGCTCCTCGGAAAAGCCGATGGAATAGGTGGAGACCGGCCTTCCCGTGCGCCGCGCCATCAGCGCCACCACGGTCGAGGAATCGAGCCCGCCGGAGAGGAACGCGCCCAGCGGCACGTCGGCGATCAGCCGGCGCGTCACCGCCTGGTCCAAAAGCCGTTCGAACTCGGCGATGGGGTCTTGGGGCGGCCGCGCGCCGGGCCGGGCATGCGCGTCGGGCGGGGTGTAGTAGGTCGAGACCGTCGCGCCGCCCTTGTCCCACACCAGCATCTGCCCGGCGCCCAGCTTCTCGACGCCCCGGAACAAGGTGCGCGGGCCGGGCACGTAGCGGAACGCGAAATAAAGCCCCAGCGCCTCGCGGTCGAGCCGGCGCTCGAAGCCCGGCAGGGTCAGGATCGCCTTGATCTCGGAGGCGAACGCGATCAGGCCGTCGCGGCGGTAAAGGAAGACCGGCTTCTTGCCGAAGCGGTCGCGCACGATCAAAAGCCGGTCCCGGATCGGGTCCCACAGCGCGAAGGCGAACATCCCGGCGAGGCGGTCGACGAACCGGTCGCCCCAGCGCCGATAGCCGTGCAGCAGGATTTCCGTGTCGCTGTTGGTGCGGAACGCCGCGCCCTCGGCCTGAAGCTCCTTCTTGAGTTCGAGATAGTTGTAGATCTCGCCGTTGTAGGCGACCGAGGTGCCGTCGGCGGCGATCATCGGCTGCGCGCCGCCGGCCAGGTCGATTATCGACAGCCGTCGGTGGCCGAAGCCGACGCGCCAGCCCCCCCGCGAATCGGAGAAGCGCGCATCGGCGAAATACGTGCCCTCGCCGTCGGGCCCGCGATGGGCGATGGCGTCGGCCATCGCCTTGGCCGTGGCGTCGGCGAGGCCTAGGTCCTTGCGCGCGATCCAGCCGGCTATGCCGCACATGGCCCGGCGCCCCGCCTATCGCCACAAGCCGGCATAGGCGTCGAGGTAGATCTTGCGCTGGCCGTCCCAGCCGAACTCGGCCTCGACGCGCTTGCGGCCGTACTCGGCCATGCGCTGGCGTTTGGCCGGGTCGTCCAACAGCGCCAGCATCGCCTGGGCCAAGTCCCCGGGGTCGTTGCCGCGCCCGGCATAGACCGCGGCCTCGGCCGCGATCGCGCGCCCCTCGCTCAAATCGAACATGACCGTCGGCAACTCCATGGCCATGTATTCCAGCACCTTGTTCATGGTCAGCTTGTCGTTGAACGGGTTCCACGGGTCCGGGCAAGCGCCGATATCGGCCGAGGACAAAGCCGCCAGCAGCTTGTCGCCGCGCAAGAAGCCGGTGAAGGTCACATGCCCGTCCAGGTCCAATTCGCGCGACAACGCCTTGAGCTTCCGGTATTCCGGCCCGTCGCCGACCAGAAGGAAGCGCAAATCCTCGCGGCCCCGCGCCACCACCACCTCGCGCGCGGCATGCAGCAGAATGTCCACGCCGTCCTGCGATCCCATGATGCCGATATAGACCACCACCTTCGCGGCGCCCCGCCTCAGCGCCGGGTCGGGCGCGGCGCGGCGCATCTTCATGAGGTCCGGCCCGCTCCGCACCAGATGCACCTTGGCCGGGGGCTGGCCCGCGCGCTCGACCGCGATCTTCCTCAGCGCCTCTGACGTGGTGATCACCATGTCGGCGCTGCGGATCGAGGCGCGCTCGAACAGCAGCGTCAGGCGATGCACCAGCTTTTGCCGGGGAAACTTGACCGCGAACAGCTCGGCGAACGGGTCGTGGTGGTCGAACACGAACTTGCGGGCGAACAGCGCGCGGAACGGCCAGGCCACCAGCCAGATCGTGTCGGGCGGATTGCACGCCTGGATCGCGTCGAACCCGCGCGTGAGGAAGATACGCCAGGCCAGCAGGGTCTGGAACAACAGCGCGGCCGAGTATTCCAGCACGAAGCCCAAGACGCCGCTGGCGTCCAGCGGCAGGGGATGGCGATAGATGTGAACGCCCTCGACGATCTCGAAACCGCGGTCGCAGCCGCGGCCCTTGGGACAGATCACCGACACCTCGTAGCCCGCGCCGCGCAGCGCCAGGCATTCCTGCCATACCCGCCGGTCCGGCGGCACGGGCAGGTTTTCGACCACGATCAGGACGCGCTTGGCTCGCATGTCGGCGTGGGCGGGCATGTCAGTAGAGGTAGTTGGCCTCGTAGATGTTGTAGGGCTGGACCTCGAGCGCGAGCTTGCCGTCCAGCGTGTCGATCTCCAGCACGAAGCCCGCCTCGCGCCAGCCGATATGGCCGGGATCGGCGACGTAGAGGTCGAGCTGGCGGTCCTGCGCCAGGCTCAGGCCCGCGATGCTGCCGGTCGGCGCGTTGACGATGGTTCCGCCGTCGGCCACCACCAGCAGCGGAACGCCGTTGCCGGGAATCGTGTCCCAGGCCAGGCCGTAGATGGTCTTGTGCCGGAGCGTCATCGACTTGGCGTAGTAGCCGCTGACGCCCGGCGAGAAGCCTTGCCCGCCGGCGATGCCTTCGAAGAACGCGCCCACGCCCTCGTTGACCACGCCGCCGCCCGGCGCGACCCTGCCGTTGGCCACCGCGATGTGGAACCCGATCGCGCGCACCAGCACGCGCAGCCAGCCGTCGGGCCGGCCGTCGCGCATCTGGATTTCCGAATTCGCCGCCAGGTCGACGCCGTTGGCCCGGCCGACGATATAGGCGATGGTGGGAAACGGCGTCTGGGCCTGGGCCGGGGCGGCCGCGCCCCAGATCGCGAGCGCCAGCAGCACGCCGCCGCCCCATCGTGCCGGCCGCATCGGCGAATCGGGCCTCACGCCGCCCTCCCGGTCCGAGCGGGCCGGTGGAGCGGCAATTCCCCGCACCAAGGCTTAACGCCCGGCGCTTGTGGACCCACGCGGAGTGGACCCACGCGGCAAAGGCCGGTATGACTGCCGCCCGCCATGAACGGTGCAGCGACGATGCGGCCATTTCGCCCGGACCCGCCATGCTCGACCGGCTGAGCGCCTCGTTCCGCGAGCGGCGCAACCGGCTCCTGGCGCGGCGCATCGGCGACCTCAGCGCCAAGGTCGAGCAGCGCGACGGGCGGCGCCTCAGGGTGATCGACATCGGCGGCGCGCCCGCGTTCTGGAAAATGCTCCAGGCCGACATGCCGGCCGACGTGACCCTGGTCAACATCGAGCCCGATCCGGCTACGCCCGCGCGCCTGGGGCAGATGGCGTTCGCCGCCGTCGCCGGCGACGCGCGCGACCTTGGCCACTGGTCCGACGGCGCGTTCGACCTGGTGGTCTCGAATTCGGTGATCGAGCATGTCGGACAATGGAGCGAAATCGCGCGCGCGGCGGGCGAAATGAAGCGTCTGGCCGCGCACGGCTGGGTGCAGACGCCGGCCTTCGGCTTTCCGGTCGAGCCGCATTTCGCGCTGCCGTTCGTGCATTGGCTGCCGGCGCCGCTGCGCGCGGCGATCGTTCCCCATCTGCCGCACCAGGGCTATGAGCATCTGCGCCTGGGCTCGGTCGGCGACGCCCGCCTGGCGGTCGAGGAGATCAACCTTTTGACCGCCCGCGAGGTGCGCTTCCTGTTCCCCGACGCCGAGCTGATGCGCGAACGGGTCCTCGGCCTCACCAAATCCTTCATCGCGGCATGGCCCCGGGGGTGGTGGCGCTAACAGTTACGCAGCCATTCTTATGCCATATGTTGTGGATAACCCGCTAGTCATACGCTATATATTCGCAAATTCGGGTTAGGGACTGAAACCGGCGGAGTCCTGATGGGGGTGTCGCGGCAGGGCAGGGCGGCGCGAATCACCGCGCGCGGACCGGCTTTGGGCCCAGGCTTGAGGCCAGGCTTGGGAGGGGGCTTGGGACCGGGCTTTGGCTTGGCGCTGGCCCTGGCCCTGGCGCTGGGCGCCTGCGGCGTGGTCGGCAAGCCCGACGAGGCCAAGTTCCCGCCCACCCAGTTCGCCCCCTGGCAGGAGGCGGTCGAGGAATACCGCTTGAGGCCGGGCGACGAAATCGACGTCAAGCTGCAGTACAATCCCGAGCTCAGCGACCGCGTGGTGATCGCGCCGGACGGGCGCATCAACATGGCGCTGGCCGGCATGGTGGTGGCGGAGGGGCGCACGCCCACGCAGCTCGCCCACGAGCTCGAGCGGCGCTTTTCGGCCGAGCTGCGCCGGCCCGAGGTGACGGTGATCCCGCGCTCGTTCGCCTCGCAGCGCGTGTTCGTCGGCGGCGAGGTGACGACGCCGGGCGTGGTGAACCTGGCCGGGCGCATCGGCGTGGCCGAGGCGGTGATGACCGCCGGCGGCTTCCGCTCCACCGCCTCGTTCGACAACGTGGTGGTGGTGCGCCGCTCGCCCGACGGAAGGCCGATGCTGCGCAACGTCAACGTGGCGCAGCTCTTGAACGCCGGCGACACCGCGCAGGACGTGCCGGTCAAGGCCGGCGACATGATCTTCGTGCCGCGCAAGGGCATCGCGAATGTCAATCTGTGGGTCGACCAGTACATCAAGCAGGTCCTGCCGTGGACGACCTCGGCCGGATTCTCGGCCAACTACGACATGCGGCTCCAGCCCAGCGGCGCGGCTACCCCATAGGCCGGCGTCGTGACCGCTCGGCAGGGGCGGACGACGCGCCGCCGCGTGCTGCTGGGCGCGGCCGGCGCGGGCCTGGCCGCGACGCTGGCGTGGCCGCGGCGCGCGGCCGCGCAATCCGCGTTGCCGCGCCGCGGCGTGAACCTGAGCCACTGGCTGAGCTGGGAAGGCCGCCAGCCCGTGGTGCCGGAAGACGCCCGGCGCATCCGCGGAGCCGGCTTCGACCACGTGCGCCTGCCGGTGGACCCCGAGCTTCTGGGGTGGAATCCGCTGGCCGAAAGCGCCGCCAAGCGGATGCTCTTGAATTTCGCGCGGCTCGACCGGGCGTTGGAGATGCTGCTCGGCGCCGGGCTCGCGGTGATCGTGAGTTTCCACGCGCGCGAGAAAACCCGCGACGAGATCGAGCTCAAAACGCCGATGCAGGACGCCTGGGTGGAATTTTGGCGCGCGCTGGCGCTGCGCTACGCCAGGCACCCCCCCGACCGGCTGATCTTCGCGGCGATGAACGAACCGCAATACTACGTGCGCGGGGCAGCGCGCTGGCACCAGCACCAGCAGCGCGTGGTGCAGGCGATCCGCGCCGAGGACCGCCGCCGCCTGCTCGCGCTCTCGGGCATGGGCGGGTCGGGCCTCGACTACCTCGAGCGCACCGGGATGATCGCGGACCCCGCCAGTTTCTATGTGTTCCATTTCTACGAGCCCTATCTGGTCACGCATTTCGGCGCGGGCTGGGAGCCGTTCACCAAGGAGCCGTCGGCGCTGGTGGCGAAAATCGTCTATCCCTCGACCGAGATGGCCTCGGCGACCGCGGCGGTGCGCGTGGGACCGCAGCGCGCGGCGGCGGAAAAGCTGGTGCGCGACTACATCGACCGGCCGTGGAACGCGGCCACGATCGACGCGCGCATCGCCGTGGCCGAGGCCTGGGCCGCGCGCGCGGGCGTGCGGCTGATGTGCACCGAGTTCGGCGTCTTGCGCACGCGCATCGACGCCCCTTCGCGCTATCGCTGGATCGCCGACGTGCGCCAGGCGCTGGAGCGCCGCGGCATCGGCTGGTCGGTCTGGGACTACGCCGACCTGTTCGGCATCGCCACGGCCCGCGGCGATGTCGTGAACCTGGGCGACGGGGCGGTGGCGCCGCGCGACCCGGCCAACCCGAAGCGCGAGTTCGACCCGCCGGCGCTGGCGGCGTTGGGCCTGTAGGCGCCGGCCGCCAGCCGGGCGTAGGAAGCGGCGCTCATCACCGCCACCACCAGCAGCGCCATGCTCGAATCCTTGACCGCCAGCGAATTGGTGCTCGACGACATGACCAGGAACACCAGGGCCGCGGCCTTCGCCGCCATGGGCGCGCCGCGCAGCAGCGTCAGCATCACCCAGCCGAACGCGAACAGGAACACGACCCACGAGATCAGCCCGAAATTCAGCAGCAGCAGGATCCAGACGTTCTCGATGTCGGTCAGCGTCGTGAAGAATTTCAGTTGCGTGAGCACGCGGTCGATTCCCTCGGGGCCGATGCCGAACACGATCTCCGGCGCCGTGACCCGATCGAACACCTTGTAGACCAGGATACGCGATTCGGCGCTGACGTCCCAGAAGAACGTTTGCGCGATGCGCGACTGCTCGCCGAAGATCAGGTAAACCGCGCCGGCGCCCAGCGGCGCCAGCAGCAGCAGCATGGCGGCCGTCAGAAGCTTCGGGTAGGAGAAGTTCTCGCTGCGGAAGTCCTTCACGAACAGGGCCGCCACCGCCGCCCCGCCGATCGCCATGCAAACGACGAAGGCGGTGCGGCTGCCGAAGGCCAGAAGCGACAGGCCGAACAGCGCGCCGCCGAGGACCGCTGTGATCCGATGGTGCCTGAGGACCGCGAAGGTGCACAGGAACGTGGCGAGCACCCCGGCGTTCTTAAGCGGGTGGCCCAGCAGCGCGGTCGAGCGGAAGATCGGCTCCTCGTGCGGCTTGCCGCTGATGAAATAGGGGATCATCCGCGCCTTCAGCGCATACTCGACGACGCCGATGGCCGCGTCGGCCATCAACAGCGCCAGCGCCGCCAGGAAGATGCGCCGCCGCCATGTCGGGGGCAGGCCATAGAGGATCATCGCCAGGACTACCGGCATCATCAGCGATTCGTTGATGAACGCGGCCCCGCTGATGCCGAAGCGCCAGGTGCAATAGGCCATGACGACGGCCATCGCCGCCGCATAGACCACCAGCGCCGGCTTGGCCGCGGCCACGGCCGACAGGTAGCGCGCCGGATTGACCGGCACCGCCAGCAGCAGAAACGCCAGGTACAAAAGATAGGTGCTGGGATGCAGCTTCTCCAGCACGTAGCCGCCCGGCATGGTGTAATGGTGCCCCATCCAGGTCAGCAGATGGTCCGAGACGGTCAGCATCGCCACGACGGCGAGCAGCGTCACCGCCCCGGCGAACTCCTGGCGCAGCGAGGCGGGATGGGCCGCGGCGGAGGGCGCCGCGCCGCCGAGCGGCGCGCGGATGCGCTGGTGCCGCAACGCCTCGTGCCAGTCCGCCGCGATCCATTCCTCGATCGACGCGGCATGGCGGTTGCGCGGGATGGCGGTTCTGCTCGATGCCGTCAAAGCCGTTCCTCGGCCGCGATCTTGCGCCCATGGCGCGGCGCTTGCCGCTGGACAGGGCGGCAGAGTAGACCAATCGCCGGCCCTTCGCCACGCCCGGTGGCGGTTTTTCCTCCGGCGGTTCCCCCATGGTCCTGAACCACGCCCTCTATTATCTGACCGCGGCGGCGATGCAGGCCGCGGCCGCGCTGGGGCTGGTGGCGGCGCTGACCCGGGTGCTGGGCGACGCCGAGTTCGGCCAGTACGGGCTGGCCGCCGCGGCGCTGCATCTTTACCAATCGATTCTCTTTTTCTGGCTCAGGGCCAGCGTCTCGCGCTTCCACGCCGCGGCCGAGCACGAGGGGCGGCTGCAGCCGTTCCTTGCGGGCATGCGGCGCTGGTTCCTGGCCGCGGCCGGCGTCGGCTTCGCGCTGGGCGCTTGCTTGGTGCTGCTGGCGCCGGCGAGCCCGGGCCTGAAGGCGACGCTGTGGGTCATGCTCGCCGCCGCGACGTTCCTGGGCGCGTTCACCCTGGTGCTCGAGCTGCATCGCGCGCGGCTCGAGGCGCGGCAGTTCGCGCTCTACCAGTCGATCCAGGCCGCTGCCAGCGTCGCTTTGTCGCTGGCGCTGGTGCTGGCCTTCGGGCACGCGGCCGGCGGCGTCTACGGCGCGGCGCTGGCGATGGGGGGCTTGGCGCTGTCGTTCCTCGCCTGCGTCGCGATCGACCCCGCGGGCCTCAGGTTCTGGCGCGGCGGCGGCGAACCTAGGCCCGGCGATCTCGGCGCCGTCCTCGCCTACGGCCTGCCGATGACCGCCGCCATGGTGCTGGACGCGCTTCTAATCACCGCGGACCGGTTCATCATCGCGCATTTCCTGGGCGAGGCGGGCGTGGCGCCCTACGCCGCGGCGCAGACGCTGGCGCAGCGCAGCCTGGCCGCGATCTGCACGGTGGTGGGCGCGGCCGCCGCGCCGCTCGCCTTCGCCGCGATGGAGCGCCAGGGCGAGGCCGAGGCGCGCCAGCGCCTGACCGCCGCGGGCGAGCTCGCCTTCGCCGTGGCGGTGCCCGCTGCGTTCGGGCTGGCCGCGGTCGCCGGCCCGCTCTGCGACGTCATGGTGGGCGAGACGCTCAGGGCCGAGGCGCGGCTGCTGCTGCCGTGGATCGCCGCCGGCGGCCTGCTGCAAGGGCTGACGGTGCATTATTTCCAGCAGGGATTCCTGGTGGCGCGCCGGCCCGGCGCGCTGGTGCTGGCGCTGCTGCCGGCGATGGCGGTCTATTTCGCCGGCAATTTCGCGCTGGTGCCCGTCATGGGCGCCATGGGCGCGGCGGTCAGCCTGGTGGCGAGCCAGGCGGTGCAGCTCGGATTCGTGATCGTCGCGGGACGGCGGCATTTCGCCATGCCGCTTTGCGCCGGCACGGCGGCCAGGGCGGTGCTGCTGAGCGCCCTGATGTTCGCGGTCCTGCGCGCCTTGCCGCTGCCGGGCGGCGCCGCGGGGCTGGCGGTCCAGGTGGCCGCGGGAATCGCGGTCTACGGCCTGGGCGCGCTCGCGCTCGACATGGCGGGTTGCCGCGCGCACGCCGCGCGACTCCTGAGGCGGCGCGCATGAGCCTGATCGCCTTCTACATGCCGCACTTGCGGACCGGCGGGGCGGAGCGCGTGACCGTGAACCTGGCGAACCACGCCGCGGCGCGCGGCGAGCGGGCGCTGATGGTGCTGGACCGGCGCGACGGCGCGCTGGTGGGCGCGCTCGATCCCGGGGTCGAGCTGGCGGCGCTGGACGCGCCGCGCACGCTGGCCGCGCTGCCGCGCCTGGCGCGGCTGCTGAAAGCGCGCCGCCCGGCGGTGCTTTTGTCGGGCATCACCTACAACAGCCCGATCGCGATCCTGGCGGCCAAACTCGCCCGGTCGGGCACGCGCGTGGCGGCGGCCGAGCACACCGTGCTGTCGCAGGAACTGGCGGAGCGGGGCTTGCGCGACCGCGTCGCGATCCCGCCGCTCGTCAACATCGCCTATCGCGGCGCGGCGGCGATCTTGTGCGCCAGCGCGGCGATCGCCGACGACCTGGCGCGTCTGTGCCATATCGCCCGCGCTCGGATCGAGGTGCTGGCCAACCCGGTGTTCGGCGGCGACGCCGCCCGGCGCGCGGCGCGCCCCGCCGGCCATCCCTGGTTCGAAGAGAAGGCGCCGGTGTTCGTCGCGGCCGGGCGCATGACGCCGGTCAAGGGCTTCGCCACGCTGATCGCCGCCTTCGCGCGCGTCAGGGCCGAGCGCCCGGCGCGGCTTTTGCTGTTGGGCGAGGGCGTGTTGCGCGCGCAGCTCCAGGCCGAGGCGCGTGGCCTGGGCCTAAGCGGCTGCGTAGAGCTGCCCGGCGCGGTCGACGATCCGATGCCTTTCTTCGCGCGCGCCGCCGCGGTGGTCTCGTCCTCGCGCTACGAAGGCTTCGGCAACGTGCTGGTCGAGGCGATGGCCTGCGGCACGCCCGTGGTCAGCACGGACTGTCCGGGAGGCCCGCGCGCCATTCTCGAGCACGGACGCTACGGGGCGCTGGTGCCGGTGGGCGACGAAGCGGCGCTGGCGGCGGCGATGCTGGCGGTGCTGGACCGCAGGCCCGACCCGGCGACTTTGCGCGCGGGCGCCGAGCGCTACGCGGTCGACCGCGCCGGCGACGCGTATCTGGAACGGCTCAGGAAGCTGGTGGGATAGACGGGAGCCTTCAATGGCCCGTTCACCACTGGCACGCGGCGGCGCTAGCGCGACAGGTAGTGCACCACGCCCGGCGCGTGCGGGTCGCGCCCCAGATACGCGCCCTCCCAGCGGCTCGGCCCGATTTTGCTGAAGCGGGTCGTTATCGATCCGTCGGCGTGCAGGAATTCCAGGTAATGTCCGGAAGTCCGCCAATACGATTCGTTCGGATGACCGCAGCCTTTGAGAACGAACCCGTGCTTTCCTTGATCGCGGTTCAGCATGACGCTGCAAAGTTGCCCACTCCCATACAGAAACGTTCCTTTGGCGCGGCCGAATTTCCAATTGCCGGCGAGCTCATCGACCGAAGGCGGGGGCAGGGACGCGGGGCTTGCGGCGGGCGGCGAGATGATTCGAATGCGGTTGGCCGCCAGCTCGGCGAACGTGCCGTTCGGAAACTGCCGAAGATACGCTTCGAAATCCTCGCGCCGGCCGGAGGCTTGGGCGGATTGCCAGAAGACCGTCTCGCGGTCGATGGCAGCCGGCACGGGGGTTGTCGCCGTGGTTTGGGGAATTGCCGCGGATTTGAACACGAAGTCGCCGCGCAGCGATGACGAGATCCACGGCGTCTGCTGTCCCTTCGTGCGGTCTTCGACCGCTGCCGTAACGCGCTTGAAAACCTCTTCGGCCTTCAGATTGGGAATCGTCAGCGCCTTGGCCAGCTCTTCGGTATACGTGCCGTTCGCGCCCTCGCCATCCAACGCCACCGATCCCGGCGAGGTGGCATAGGCGATCAATGCCCCGCGCGCCGCGTCCACCGCCGCCAGGCCGCGCGACGCCCCGCGCATCCGGCGCTCGAACGGGTTGTTGCGGCAGGCATCGAGGATCACGAAGTTTACGCGCGCCTGCGCCTGGTCGAGCTCCGCGATCAGTAAGCTGATCTCAACGGCCTGGAACCCCAGGTCGCTTTCAACGCTCAGCGTCGCGTCGACCGGTATCAGGTAGTTGCGCCCACGCGATTGGATTCCGTGCCCCGCGTAATAGATCAACGCGACGGAGCCGGGCGCCAGTTTTCCGACGAACTCGCGCACGGCCGACCCCATGCCGTCGCGTGTGGCGTTTTCGCGCGCGACCACGTCGAAACCCACCTCCCGCAGCCGCGCCGCCATCAGGCGCGCGTCGTTGACCGGATTCTTGAGAGGTTGTTCTTTGTAGGCGGCGTTGCCGATAACCAGGGCAACGCGCTTTTCCGCCTGCGCCCAGGACGCTGACGAGGAAAGCACGGCCGTGATCGCTAAAAGCGCAATGCATACGGTCTTTTGCATGATGGCCAAGCCCCCAGCCAACATACGAAATACCGCTTAAGCTTACACTTTCGGACGCTTGGGAGAAAGCAAGAGGGCCTTCATTGGGCCGGCATGCGCCTGGCGGCGGCGGCCCTCGTGTTGCGCTGGGACCGGTAACGAGGCCTCCTCCCCTGACATGTCTAGGGGAAGAGGCGCGCGGGTCGGCTCAGGCGGCGCGGCGGGGCTGGTTCACCGCGATGCTCTCGCGGGCCTTGGACGCGTCGTTTGCGGGCGTGGGCGCGGCGATCTGTTCGACATGCCCGCGCTTGCTGCGGCCGCTCAGCACCACCTCGACGGTCTTCAGGATGATGAACACGTCGAACAGCGGCGACCATCGGTTGATGTAGTCCAGGTCGAGTTGCAGCCGGCGGCGCAGCTCGGCCTCGCTGGTGATCGCGCCGTGGCCGCCGTTGACCTGCGACCAGCCGGTCATGCCGGGCTTGGTGCGCCGGCGCCGCGCGTACTCGACCAGGATGTCCTGGGCGAAGGTGTTGCCGGCCATCATCCCCGTGGCGTAGGGCCTGGGGCCGATCAGCGACATCTCGCCGCGCAGCACGTTGATCAGCTGCGGCAGCTCGTCCAGGCTGAACTTGCGCAGGTAGCGGCCCACGCGCGTGACGCGCGGGTCGCCCTCGGTCACTTGCCTGGACGCGGTCGCGTCGGTCATGTCGGTGCGCAGCGTGCGGAACTTGTAGACGTCGAACGCCTTGCCGCCATAGCCGATGCGGCGCTGCTTGAACAGCGCCGGGCCGGGACTGTCCAGCCGCACCAGCGCCGCGACCGCCAGCATCACCGGCAGCAGCATGAGCGCCATGATCGGCCCCAGCACGCGGTCCTCGATCTCCTTGACCACGCGCCGGCCGCCGTCGATCGGACGGGCCAGCACCTCGACCAGCGGCACGCCCTCTTCGGCGTCGCCCGGCAGCTCGGTGAGGCTCAATCCCACCAGGTCCGGCGCCAACAGGATGCGCGCCGAGGCGGGGTGCAGCCGCGCCATCAGCTCGGCGGTGCGCTTCTCCGCCGCCCAGGGCAGCGCGATCACCACCCAATCGACGCGGTCGATGCCTTCGAACTTCAGCAGATCCTCGGTGGTGCCCAGGACCGGCAGGTTCGCCAGCGTGGGCTGAACCCGGGTCAGGCGGTCGTCGAAGACGCCGACCACCTCGAACGGCGGATGCTCGGCGGCGCGCGTTTCGGCGATCAGCCGCTCGGCGATCCGCGTCGCGCCCACCAGCACAACGGTCGGCGCGAAACGTCCGCGCGCCTTCAAATGCGCGACCGCCGCGTGGAACGCCGCGCCGCGCGCCATCAGCGCCACGGTGACGCCCAGCGCCCAGGGGCCCACCAGCGTGGCCATGGTCGGATCGACGCCGGCGAAGCGCCCGGCGAACACCGCGCCGGCGGCCAGGAAGATCATGGAAGCCGAAAGCGCCGTCAGGCGCTTGGCCGGGTTGCTCAACGCCGCGTGGCCGTAGGCGCCGAACAGGCGCATCAGGCCCAGCAGCGTCACACCCATCAGCCCCAGCGCCAGGCATTGCCGCGTCGCGGGCACGTCGCCGAGCCACGCGCCGACGGCGCCGACCGCGAGCGCGGCCGCCAGCACCAGCGCCAGGTCGGCGACGGCGGCGTAAAAGCCGATGACGGCGCGCGACAGCGTGCGCGGGCGCCGGGTGATCGTCTGGGCGATATTGGAACGAAGGGCCTGCCGGGCCTGGGCCGAGGGGTGGAATTCGGCCCGCGGCGCCCTCATGGCGTCCGTCGAGTGCGGCATTACCTATGCCTCCACAGCGTTCGCGCGTCCTGCGCGAACTCCTGGGCTTCTAGCCCATCTCCACTGAACGAACCCTTAACGCCGCCAGCGGGATAGACCAGAATCCCTAATCGGATCTAGTCTTGTTCAACTACTAGCAGAAATTTTAGCTAAAGTCACTAGATAATTTTATATCCAATTCACCATATTGGATAAATGACCGAAATCCCTTTGTCTCCAAGGGTTGGCAGAACCAGTAAACCACGTTCGTTCACTACTGCCGGCCTTAAGGGTTTGGTTACCGCGGGCGGGTCTACTGATGGAAAGTTTCGGCCAAGGGAGCCTCGACCGGATGTCGAAGCGGGTGGTCAAGTGGGCGATCACCGCCAGCGGCCTCGACCGCTGCGCGCGCGCGCTGTTCGGCGGCGTCGGCGCGGTGCTGATGTTCCATCGGGTGACGCCGCGCGGTCCGTCCCGCGGGTGGTCGGCGACCCAAGGCCTCAAGGTCGCGCCCGCGGCGCTGGACTCCTTCATCGACACGTTGCGGGGCGAGGGCTACGAACTGGACACCGCGTCCGAGGCCGCCCGGCGCCTCGGGGATGGCGGGCGCGGCGGACGCTTCGCCGCGCTCACCTTCGACGACGGCTACCGTGACAATCACGACGTGCTGCTGCCGCTGCTCCGCCGCCGCGGGGTCCGGGCCACGGTCTATGTATCGGCCGGATTCATCGACCGCGGCGCGCCGATGTGGTGGTTCGGCGCCGAGCGAGCCCTGGCGCAAAACGACCGCGTGCGGATCCGCGCCGGCGGGACGGCGCGCGAGTTCCCCGCCGCCACGCCCGAGGAAAAAACCGCCAGCCACGCGCGCATCGGCGAGCTGTTCCTCGGCTTCACGCCCGAGCAAACCCGCCGCGCCGTCCTGGGCCTGAAGCAGGACCACGGCGTCGATTGCCTCGCGATCGCCGACGAGCTGTCGATGGACTGGGAGCAGGTGCGCGCGCTCGATCGCAGCGGCCTGGTCGAGATCGGCGGCCACGCCGTAAGCCATTGCCCGCTGGCGGCGATGAGCGACGCCGAAGCCGAGGCCGAGATCGCCGGCGGCCGCCGCCGCCTGGCGGAAAAACTCGGCCGCGCCCCCCAAAGCTTCGCCTATCCCTATGGGATCCAGTCCACGGTCGGCCCGCGCGACATCGCGCTGGCGCGGGCGGCCGGATACGCCTCGGCCTTCACCACCCAGCCGCGGCCGCTGATGGCCGCCGACGCGGCGCATCCCCTGGCGCTGCCGCGCATCGCCCTCGGCGGCAACGACGACAGCTTGGCGCTGCGCCTCCGGCTTTCGGGAATCCGCGCCGACCGCCTGCCCTACGCGGCTTAAGTTTCGTTCCGACCGCCGGAAAAAAGAAGGGCCGGAAATCCGGCCCTTCGGTTTTCCAGCGGCGTTCGATGCCCTAGCGCGCGATGCGCCCTACCGAACGATCCGCCACGAGCCGTCCGGCTGCAGGCACGCCGTGCCGTAGCTGCGCTGTTCCTGGCCGTCGATGATGATCGTGCCGGAATACTCGCGGCAATTGGCGGTGCTGTAAGAGGGCTGCTGCGCCACGACCGGCGGCGGCGCGTAGGCCGGGGCGCCATAGCCGGGGGCCGGCGCGTAGTAGTAGCCCGGGGCCGGCGCGTAATAGCCCGGCGGCGTGGCGTAATAGGTCTGCGCCGGCGGCGGCTCGCGGCGCCGGTCGATCTGGCTGCCGGCGAGCGCGCCCAGCGCCAGGCCGGTCACGCCGCCGATCGCGGCGCCCTTGCCC
>JBQTIS010000116.1:0-5371 GCA_052387895.1 Rhodospirillales bacterium
CGCGCCTAGCCGCGGAGCGGGCGGCGCGGGCGAAAGCCGCCGGCGCCGCGATGCTGATGCTGATGCCGCCTTATCATGGGGCCTCCTTACGCGCCGGCGAACAGGGCATTTTCGAGCATTTCCAGCGTATCGCCGACGCCGCGCGGATACCGGTAATGGTGCAGGATGCGCCGCTTAGTGGCACCGCGCTTTCCGTGCCGTTCCTGGCGCGCATGGCGCGCGAGATACCGCAGGTCCGCTATTTCAAGATCGAGGTGCCGGGCACGGCAGAAAAACTGCGGGCACTGATCGGTACTGGCGGCAAGGACATCGCTGGGCCGTTCGACGGCGAGGAGTCGATCACACTCATGGCCGATCTCGACGCCGGCGCTACCGGCACGATGCCCAGCGCCATGCTGCCCGACCTCATCAAGCCCGTGTACCAGCACTATCGCGCCGGCAGGCGCGCAGAGGCGGCTGCGGCATACGCCCGCATCCTTCCGCTCATCAACTACGAAAACAGGCAATGCGGACTCCAGGCCACCAAGGCGGTCATGGCCGAAGGCGGCGTGATCAAATGCGACGCCGTGCGGCACCCCCTGATGGCGTTGCATCCCGCCGCGCGCGCCGGGCTGTTGGAGCTTTGCCGGCAGGTGAACCCGATCGCGCTGCGCTGGGGAAAATGAGTCTCGTTCGCTACACGAACGCGTTCTCGTTGCGGCCCGACACCCAGAACACCGCATAGACCGCGAGGCCCGACGCGACGAGCAGGATGGTCGACAGGGCCGCGGCGGTGCCGAACTCGCCGTCCAGCACCGACAGGTAGATTCGCACCGGCATGGTCATGGTGCGGCCGACGTACAGGATCAGCGAGCTCGACAACTCGTTGATCGCGGTGATGAAGCTCATCAGCGCGCCCGCGACCACGCCCGGGACCATCAGTGGCAGGGTGACCTTCAGAAACGCGCGGCCCGGGGCGGCGCCGAGCGAGATCGCCGCCTCCTCGATGCTGCCGCGAATCTGCTTCAGGATCGACGCGCTCGACCTGACTGCGTAGGGTAGGCGGCGGATGAACAGCATCAGCACGATGATCGTGGCGGTGCCCGTCAGCTCCAGCGGCTTGACGTTGAACGTCACGACGAACGCCAGCCCCAGCACCACGCCCGGGACGATGTAAGGCACCAGCAGCGCGCCGTCCAACGCGCCAGCCAGCGGCGATTCGCGCCGCGCCAGGATGTAGCCGATCAGCGTGCCTACGACGACGATCAACGCGACGGACGCGAGCGAATAGAGCGCGCTGTTGCTGATGACGTGCGGTATCTCGCGCAGGATGCGCTCGTAGCTTTCGAACCCGAAACCGGGCTGGAACACCGGCCCGCTGGTCTTGCGGAAGGACGTATAGATCACCACCAGCGACGGCAGGCAGCTGACCAGCACGATCCCATAGCACAGAAAGTGCGTGGCGACCGAAGCCGGAAGCCCGAGCCGCTTGGGCACCGGCTTGCGCACCAGCGTTCCGGCGACATTGCGCCGGCCGACCGCCCAGCGTTGCAGCGCAACGACGATCATCGACACCACGATCAGCACCATGCTGGTGGCGGAAGCTAGGCCGGGATTGCCGGTCATTTCGCTGGTGAACAGGTTGTATGCCGTCGTGGCGAGTACGCGCACGCGCCCGCCGACAATCGCGGGCGTGCCGAAATCGGCGATCGACAGCACGAAGGTCAAGAGCGCCCCGGCGCTGACCGCGGGAAAGACCAGGGGCAGCGTGACCCTGAAAAACCGCCGCCAAGCGCCGGCACCCAGGCCCTCCGCCGCCTCCTCGATCGCCGGATTGATGGTGCGCAGGCTGCTTGCGGTCAGCAGGAAGACGAACGGATAGAACTTCAGGCTGAACACCAGAAGGATGCCGAACAGCCCGTAGATCGGCGGCACCGGGACGCCGAGGTCCTCCAGCGCTAGGCGGACGAAGCCGTTGCGCCCGAGCATCATGATCCAGGCATAGGCGCCGATGAAGGGCGGCGAGACCAGCGCCAGCACGGCCAGCGTCGCGAGGAAATCGCGGCCGCGGATCACGTAGCGCGTGGTGAACACCGCGAGTGGGATGCCCAGCGCCATGGCGCCCAGCATGCCGCCGAATCCCACGATCATGCTGTTGACCAGCGCGGCCTGGAAAAACGGCTGAAACAGCACGCGCGCGTAGTTGCCGAGCGTCGCCGCGCCGGTGCGGTTGTCGATGAAGCTGGCAGCCAGAATGGTCGACAGCGGCCAGGCCAATAGCGCCACGACCATCGCCAGCGCGAACAGCAGCACGCCGGTCCAGAAATCCCGATGCAGCCGCGTACTCATGGCCCAGCCTCGATGCGCTTGCCGTCCACCGGGTCGAAGAAATGCAGCCGCGACACGGGGAACGCCACCTCGATCCGCGCGCGGGCGCTTTCCATTCCTCCCAGGTCCGGCCGGTAGACATTGGCCAATACCCGCAGGCCGCCATCGCACACGATGCGGTAGAACGCCTCGCGCCCGGCATACGTGACCTTGTCGACGCCGCCGCCGAGGGCGATGGCCCGGTCCGCCGCGGCTCGCAGCGCCACGTCCTCGGGCCTGATCGCCAGCGTGACCTTGGCGCGGCCGGCCAGGGCGCCGACGCGCTGCCCACCGTTGCCGAGCTCGATCTCGCCCGCCGGACCGACCGGCACGTTGGGCACGACGTTCATCGCGCCGATGAAGGAAGCGACGAAGATCGTAGCCGGCCGCGCATAGACCGCGTGCGGTCCGCCGACCTGGTGTACCCGGCCTTGGTGCATCACGCAGATGCGGTCCGAGATTACCAGCGCCTCTTCCTGGTCGTGAGTCACGTAGATCGTTGTGATGCCGAGCGAGCGTTGCAGATCGCGGATTTCGCCGCGCAGCTCGACGCGCAGCTTTGCGTCCAGGTTCGATAGCGGCTCGTCCATCAGCAGAATTTGCGGGTTGATCACGATGGCGCGGGCCAGGGCAACGCGCTGCTGCTGCCCGCCCGACAGCTCGTGCGGCATTCGCTGGGCATGGCCGCCGAGTTGTACCAGGTCGAGCACGCGCGCGACGCGCGACGCGATCTCCGGCCTCGGACGGCCGCGCATCGCCAAACCGAAGCCGACATTGTCGGCGACCGTCATGTGCGGGAAGATCGCGAAGTCCTGGTACACCATGCCGATGTTGCGGCGATGGGCGGGCACGCGGTCGATGCGCGCGCCGTCGACCAAGATCCGGCCGGTGTCGTGCATGTTGAAGCCGGCGACCGTGCGCAACAGTGTCGTCTTACCGCAGCCCGAGGGTCCGCGCAGCGTGAAGAACTCGCCGGATTCGACGGCAAGATCGACGTCGTCCAGCGCCTTCACGCCCGGATAGGACTTGGAGATGTGCTGAAGATCGACCCGGGCCACCCCATCCTCGCCGACGATCAAGCCGCCGCAAACGAAACCGGCGGCGCCGAGGCGCCGCCGGCGGCCGTCAGCTTCCGCAGACGGCGGTCAACGCGACTGCACGAGCGCGTGCCACTTGTCGATGTATTCCTTGCGCTTGGCAGCCGCGTTCTTGATGTCGTACTTGACCAGCTTGATCTGCTCCATCGGCTTCAGCGCGGCAAGCGGCTTTGCGTCCTTGCGGATCGGCCGGCGGCCCAGTTCCTGTACCACCAAGTTCTGCACCGGGGCGCTCAAGGCCCAGTCGATGAAGGCCTTGCCTGCGGCCGGGTTCGGCGCCCCCTTCGTCAGGGCCATGCCGTCGGCGATCGCCGAGGTTCCGTCCGCGGGATAGACGATGGCGACCGGCCCGCCGCCTTTTAGGTACAGGTACGCGTTGTCCTCGAGCGTAATGCCCACCACCGCCTCGCCGTCGTTGACGAAGCGCGGCACGGCGCCCGAACTGGTGGAGATCGCGGTGTTGTTGAACACGGTCTTGAATTTGGCCCAACCCGCGTCGCTGTCGCCGTAGATCGCAAGGAACGTGTTGAGCTGCATGTAGGCCGAGCCGGATTTCTCCACGTCGGCCATCGAAACCAGATTCTTGAAGCGCGGCTGGGCGAGGTCGGTCCAGGTCTTGGGGTAATCCTCCGGCTTCAGCTTCTTGGTGTTGACCACGAACACGTTGAGGATGCCAGTATAGGGCAGCCAAGCGCCGCTGGGCTTGAACGCGTCGGCGATCATGGCCGCTTCCTTCGGCTGGTAGGGCTGCAGCAGGTCGGGATTGGCCTCCAGCAACTCCGCGCCGATGCTCCAGATCACGTCGCACTTCGGATTGGCGGCCTCCGCGCGCACGCGATTGATGATGTCGCCCGAGCCCGCCTTCACCACGTCGGCCTTGATGCCCGTCGCCTTTTCGAATTCGGGTATCAGCCGTTCGACGATGTTGGCGGTATGCGCGGTATATACGCTGACGCGCTGTTGGGCGTCGGCCGAAGCGGCTATCGCTGTGCCGAACGCCGCACCCAGCGCAATGGCGGCAAGCCTGGATTTTGACATTGGTTTTCCCCTCTCAACCTGCCCCAAGCGCTCGATCTAGATCTAGCGCCTTCGTGGGTGATGTAATGATACTGTAACATTCGCCACGGGCCTGCAACGTCGCAGTGGGACGCATGCGGATCGAAGCATTCAGCCAAGGCAAGGATCTGGACGTCCCGGAGGCCAACGAGGACCGTTTTCTTGTGCTACCCGGGATTGGCTATGCGGTGATCGACGGCGTAACCGATATCGGCGGTCGGCTGTACGACGGAATGCGCGCCGGGCGGCTGGCGAGCGGTATTGTGCAACGCGCGGTGACGGAGTTTCTTTCCAATCCGGAAACACCGGAGATACAGCTTGAACGTCTGATCGGGCACGTTTCGGCGGCTTTGCGCGCCGCCTATGAGCGCTTTGGCGTGCTTGACGACGCACGCGTCGACGCATCTCGACGCTTCGGCGCGACGCTGACCCTGGCCGCCGACATGGGAGCATCGTTCCGCTTTATCCTTATCGGCGACAGTGGCGTGCGCCTGAACGGCACGGAGGTGTCGATCGTCGACAGCGGCCTCGATCTGATCACGGCGACGTTACGCCGGCACGCCTTTCGGTTGGTTGCCGAAGCGGGCGGCGTCTTGGAGGATCAGCGGCGCGTCGGCCGGGCCTGCGCGTTTCATGGCGCGGCGAAATTGCACCCTGACATGCTGCCCTGGCTCGACGAGGCAAGGCGCGCCATGCTCTACGAAAGAAGCATGAAGGAGTGTCGGCGGCTGATGCCTAACGTAACCGAAGTCGATCTCGCCCTATTGCTCGACACCGGCATCGCCGGCCAAGCGCGGTTCCAGAATAACACGATCAGCAAGCTGAGCTATGCGGTGCTGGATGGGTTCAACATACCTACGTCGCTGATCCAG
>JBQTIS010000117.1:0-13954 GCA_052387895.1 Rhodospirillales bacterium
CTAAAAGACCCGGCCCGGCGACGAGCGCCCCCGCAACGAGCGCCCCCGCAACGACTGCCCGGCAGGCAGCCGCGAAGCGCGCCGTCCAATACGCAAATCTCATGTCGTGCCCCCCGATCGGGCGTCCCCCTGCGGCGGTCGCGGCCTTTCGCGCCCGGCGCCGGAGTTGTTGTAACCGCCTGTTCTAACGGGCGGTTTTTTCCCTGTCCACCGCCCGCCGAGGCCGCGCCCGGTCATCTGGGGTTCATCCCCGGGTCACCTCGGGTTCAGCCGCGCGGCCCTAGAAACGATGCGTACCATGGGGGTGCGAGGACATGAACCAAGACATGGCTAACGCAACGTTTAGGGCTAACGCAACGTTTAGGCCCGCCGAGGCGGCGTTCCGCGCGAAGCTGGGCCATCCGGTTCTGGCGCGGATGCTGGATCATTGGCTGTCGCTCAAGGCCGCTTGCGCCGGGACGCCCGCGCGCGCCGCCCTCGATCCGGCGGCGATCCCTTCGCTGCTGCGCTTTCTGCAATTGCACCGGCGCGAGGCATCGGGGCGGTTCCGCTGCCGGCTGTCCGGCACCGCGATCGTCCAGCAGCTCGGCCGCGACGCCACCGGCACGTACCTGGACGAAGCGATCCGGCCCGAGGCCGTCGCCGGCCGCATGCGCCTGTTCAACCGCGCGCTCGAGACCGGCATGCCCGTGGCCTATAGCGGCGTGATGGAAGTTCCGGGCCGGGGCTTGAAGGCCTATCAGCGCCTGCTGCTGCCGCTGACCGACGCCGCCGGCGAGCCCGGCTACGTGCTGAGCGTGATGGCGTTCAAGACCCTGGGCCCGACCGACGCCGCGTGGCTGAACGACGCGCAGGAGATCGTCGAGCTGCGGCCCGCGGCCGCGGAGGCGGGCGCGGCCTATCGCCGAACGGCGGCCGCCTGAGCGTTTCCGGCTACTCCGCCAGGCTTTTGCTGGCGATCTCGAACACGTCCTTGCTCAAGCCCGGCGCGGCCGCCACCCGCTCGAGCTCGCGCCGCATGCTTTCCGCGCGCTTGGCCTGGTAGCGCCGCCAGCGCGTCATGGCGCCCAGCATCCGCGCCGCCACCTGCGGATTGAGCGCGTTCAATTCGATCACCCGGTCGGCCAGGAAGCGGTGTCCCGCCCCGTCGGCGCGATGGAAGCCCACGGGATTGCCCTGGGCGAAGGCGCCGATCAGCGCGCGCACCTTGTTGGGGTTGCGGATCGAGAAAGCGGGATGGCGCATCAGCCGTTCGACCGTCTCGAGCGCGTCCGGGCGCGGCGCCATGGCCTGGACCTGGAACCACTTGTCCATCACCAGCGGCTCGTCCTTCCACTTGGCGCAGAAATCGTCGAGCGCGCCGGCGCGCTCGGGCGCGGCGGTCTCGCACAGCGCCGCCAGCGCGCCCTGCACCTCGGTCATGGTCTGGCCCTCGCGCGCCTGGCGCGCGCACAGCGCCAGCGATTCCGCGTCGCCCAGCGACACGAGATAGCCGAGCGCGAGATTGCGCAAGCTGCGGCGGCCCGAGGCGGCGAGGTCGCGCGAGGCCGGATCGTTGGCCGCCGACGCGCGATAGACCGCGAGCAGCCGGGCGCGATGCGCCCCGGCCAGCGCGCGGCGGAACCCCTCGCGCGCGGCGTGGATCGCGTCCACGTCGATCGCCGCCATCTGCTCGCCGAGATAGGATTCCGACGGCAGGGTCAGCATCAGCGCCAGCAGCGACTTGTCCGCCGCGTCGTCGTCGAGCACGCGCCCGAACGCCGCGACGAAGCCGGGATCGACCGCGATCTTCCGGCCGTCCGCGGCGGCGGCGATGGCGTCGAGGATCAGCGCGCTCGCCAGCGTCTGTCCCGCCTCCCAGCGCGCGAAGCCGTCGCCGTCCTGCCGGTACAGGCGCAAAAGCTCGCCCTTTCCATAGCCCGCGTCGAGCCTGACCGGCGCGGAGAAGCCGCGCAGCAGCGAGGGCAGCGGCGGAGCGGGCACGTCGAGGAACGCGAAGGTCTGGCGCGGCTCTTTGAGGTCGAGAACGCGCGTGGTTCCGCGCGGCGCGGATTCGCCTTCGAGGCGCAACGGCAGGTCGCGCCCCTCGGCGTCGATCAGGCCCAGCGCCACGGGAATGTGCAGCGCCGGCTTGTCGGCCTGCCCGGGCGTGGGCGGGCAGGACTGCTCGAGCGTCAGCTGGTAGCGCCGCCGGGCCGCGTCGTAGGCCCCGCGCGCCTTCACCACGGGGGTGCCGGCCTGCGAATACCAGCGCCGGAACTGCGCGAGGTCCGCGCCGTTGGCGTCTTCCATCGCCTTGCAGAAATCCTCGCAGGTCACGGCCTGGCCGTCGTGGCGGCGGAAATAGAGGTCCATGCCGCGCCGGAAGCCCTCGCGCCCCAGCAGCGTCTGGTACATGCGCACGACCTCGGCGCCCTTTTCGTACACGGTCTTGGTGTAGAAGTTGTTGATCTCGATGTACTGGTCCGGCCGCACGGGATGGGCCATCGGCCCCGCGTCCTCGGGGAATTGCAGCGCGCGCAGCGAGCGCACGTCGGCGATGCGCTGCACGGCGGCGTGGTTCATGTCGGCCGAGAATTCCTGGTCGCGGAACACGGTCAGCCCCTCTTTCAACGAGAGCTGGAACCAGTCGCGGCAGGTGACGCGGTTGCCGGTCCAGTTGTGGAAGTATTCGTGCGCCACCACGCTTTCGATGCCGTCGAAATCGTCGTCGGTGGCGGTTTCGGGCCGCGCCAGGACGTACTTGGTGTTGAAGACGTTGAGGCCCTTGTTCTCCATCGCCCCCATGTTGAAGTCGCCGACCGCGACGATCATGAACACGTCCAGGTCGTATTCCAGCCCGTAGCGGTCCTCGTCCCATTTCATCGCGCGCTTGAGCGAGGCCATGGCGTGGGCGCACTTGTTCCGGTTGCCGGGCTCGACGAAGATTTGCAGCTTCACGCGCCGGCCCGAGCGCGTGGTGAATTCGTCGTCGAGCGAGACCAGCCGGCCCGCCACCAGCGCGAACAGGTAGCAGGGCTTGGGAAACGGGTCCCGCCAGCGCGCGAAGTGCCGCCCGTCTTTCAAGTCCCCGGACTCCACCCGGTTGCCGTTCGACAGCAGCACGGGATAGCGCTCTTTGTCGGCGCGGATGGTGGTGGAAAACCGCGCCATCACGTCGGGCCGGTCGGGGTAATAGGCGATGCGGCGGAAGCCCTCGGCCTCGCACTGGGTGCAGAAATTGCCGCTGGAGAGGTAAAGGCCTTCCAGCGCCGTGTTGGCGGCGGGGTCGATGCGCGTGACGCTGTCGAGGGTGAACCGGCCGGGCACGGCCGCGATGGTCAGATGCTCGGCGTCCACGCGGTAGTCGCCGGGTTCGAGCGGCCTGCCGTCGAGCGCGACCGAGACCAGCTGCAAGTGCTGGCCGTCCAGGACCAGGGGCCGGCCGGCCGGCGAGGCGGGGTTGCGCCGGAGCGCCAGGCGCGCGCGCACCACCGTCGCGCTCTCGGCCAGGTCGAATTCCAGCTCGACCGTGTCGACCAGGAAATCCGGCGGCGCGTAATCCGCCAGGCGCACGGCCCTGGGGGCGTCTTGCTCGGCTTCCATGCCTCGATACCCGTTTTCAATCCTCGCCCGTCACGATAATCTGCCCGTCAAGATAATCTGTAAGCGCGCGTCCGCAACAGGCAGGCCCGGGAGCCGCCCATGCAATTCGTCGTGATGTTCGAGGACGACCCCGCGAAGGCCGGCGAGCGCGCCAAGCACATGGCCCGGCACCTGGCGTTCCTGGAGAAGCACCGCGTGCAAGCGGCCGGGCCGCTGATCGACCCCGCGAACGGAGCCGGGGCGGGCGGCATGTGGCTGGTCGAGGCCGCCAGCGCGGCGGACGCGCGCGCGCTGGTCGAGGCCGACCCGTTCTGGCCCACGGGCCTGCGCAAGTCGGTCAGGATTCTTCAATGGAAGCAGGTGTTCAGGGACGGGAAGAAGCTGGCTTGACGCCGGCATTCGCCGGCGGGATCGCGCGACCCACGAGTTGATCGTCATGACCGGCCGAGCTGCGAGGCGTCGGGCATCCACGCCTCACCTTTCAAATCGGCGTAGATGGCCGGGTCAAGCCCACGGCCGTCCGGTTGAGTTGTTCTCTCGTTCCGCCAACGCCAATGCCGACGCGGCGATGGATAGATCGGCCTCGGGCGGGACTCGCTCTCGCTCGTCCCATGATCGTCATGACCGGGCTTGTCCCGGTCATCCACGTCGCGGCGGCGGCAAGTCGCGGGCGAGAGGGTCGAGCCCTGGTTCGGAAAGGCCATCGCGGCCCGACGACGTGGATCGCCGGGACCAGCCCGGCGATGACGGTCTTCCATAACCGGGCACTCTCTGCGCTCAACCGGACGGCCGTGGATCAACCCCCGGATCAAGTCCGGGGGCGCCACGACGAACAAGAATGAGACAGCATCATCGAACCTAGTACAGCCCCTCCAGCGCCCGGCCATAGCGCTCGCGCACGACGTGGCGGCGCACCTTCAGCGTCGGCGTCATCATGCCGTTGGCGATGGAGAACGGCTCGCCCGCCACGACGAAGCGCCGCACGCGCTCGATCACGTTCAGGTCCGCATTCACCCGCTCGACCGCCGCCGACAGCGCCTTGTTGAAGTCGGGATCGCCGGCGAGCGCGCCCAGCAGCGGCTTCAGCCCGCGGGCGGCGGCGAACTGCTCGACGAATTCCTGGCGCGGCACCAGCACCGCCACGAGATAGGGCCGCTTGTCGCCGGCCACCATGGCCTGGGCGATCTCGGGCCGGAGCGTCAGGAACCCCTCGATGCGCTGCGGCGCCACGTTGTCGCCGCCCGAGTTGACGATGATGTCCTTCTTGCGGTCGGTGATCTGGAGATAGTCGTCGGCGTCGAGCTTGCCGATGTCGCCGGTATGGAGCCAGCCGTCGCGCAGCGCCTCGGCGGTGTGCTGGGGCTGGTTCCAGTAGCCCTGCATGACGTTCTCGCCGGCGATCAGGATCTCGCCGTCCTCGGCGATCTTGACCCTGACGCCCTCGATCGGCGGGCCGACGGTGTGCATCTTGACCTTCCCCGGCACGTTGACGTTGGACACCGGCCCGGACTCGCTGAGCCCGTAGCCCTGGAGTATCCGCATGCCCAGGGCCTGGAAGAACAGGCCGATCTCGGGGTTGAGCGGCGCGCCGCCCGAGACCAGCGCCTTGAGCCTGCCGCCGAAGCGCGCGCGCACCTTGTCGCGCACCAGCCTGTCGAGCAGCCGGTCGAGCAGCTTTTCGCCCAAGGACAGCGAGCCCGGCGCGTCGAGCCTCTTGCGGCCGAGCGCGACCGCCTTGTGGAACAGCTTGGCCTTCAAGCCGCCCGCGCGCTCGACCCCCGCGGCGATGCGCTGGTGCATGGTTTCGTAGAGCCGCGGCACCGCGGTCATGATGGTGGGCCTGGCCTCGGGCAGGTTGGCGGCCAGCTTGTCGGCGCCCTCGGCGTAATAGATCTGCGCGCCGATGGAGATCGGGAAATACAGGCCCGCCGTGTGCTCGTAGGAATGCGACAGCGGCAGGAAGCTGAGGAACGTCTCGTCCTCGAGGCCCAGGGATTCCAACACCAGCCGCGCGCCGCGGCAGTTGTGCAGGATGGCGCCGTGGCTGAGCATCACGCCCTTGGGCACGCCGCCGGTGCCGGAGGTGTAGATCAGGCAGGCCGTGTCGGCGCGCCGGCGGCGGTTGAGCGCCCCGGCGTCGCCGTTCGCGCCCAGCGCCAGCGCGTCCCGCCATTGCAGCAGCCGCGGCTTGAAGCCGGGCGGGGCCTCGACGCCGGGGTCGATCATGATCGCCGCTTCCAGCGCGGGGCATTGGGCGGCGGCCGCGAACACCGCCTCGGCCAGTTTGGGCGTCGAGACGATCACGGCCCTGGCGCCGCTGTCCTTCAGGATGTGGCGGTGGTCGGCCACGGTGTTGGTGACGTAGGCCGGCACGGTGACGGCGCCCGCCGCCATGACCGCCACGTCGGCCACCGCCCATTCCGGCCGGTTCTCGGCCACCAGCCCCACCCGGTCGCCCGGACCGATCCCCAGCGCCTTCAAGCCCAGCGCCAGCGCGCGGGCCTGGGAGGCGGCCGCGGCCCAGCCGAGCGGCGCCCAGGCGCCGTCCTTCTTGGCCCAGGCGAACGGCCGCTCGCCCATGGCCCCGGCCACGGTGAAGAACATTTCCGCCAAATTCCGCTGGCGCGCCGCATCGACGGCGTTCGGCATGGACGACCCTCCCCCCGGCCCGGCGCCGGATGCGCTTGTTCCCGCGCCCGGCCCGACTTATATCGCTTCCTGGACCCACGGAGGAAGACGATGCCCGATACCGCCGACGACGCCGGGACGGCCGCCAAGCCTTTGGCCGGCAAGTCCGGGGCGGCCAAGTCCGGGGCGGCCAAGTCCGGGGCGGCCGGGCCTCCCGCGGCCAAGTCGACCGCCGCGACCGCCACCACGGTTCTGCCGGCATGGAATCTGGTGGATCTTTATTCCAGCGTCGACTCCGCGCGCCTGAAGAACGACCTGGCCGAGGTGGACCGGGCGGCGCGCGAGTTCGAGCTGCGCCGCAAGGGCGGGCTGGCGGCGCTGCCGGGCGCCGAGCTGGGCGCGGCGATCGCCGATTACGAGCGGATCAGCGAGACCCTGTCGCGGCTTTCCTCCTACGCGCAGCTTTTGCACGCCGGCAACATGAACGACGCCGAGATCGGGCGCTTCTACCAGACCATGCAGGAGCGGGTGACCGACATTTCCTCGCGCACGCTGTTCTTCGCGCTCGAGATCAACCGCATCGACGACGCCGTGCTGGAGCGCCAACTGCAGGACCCGGCGGCGGCGCGCTATCGCCCGTGGCTGCGCGACGTGCGCGCCTTCCGTCCGCACCAGCTCTCGGACGACCTGGAAAAGCTGCTGCACGAAAAGGTCGTGGCCGGCAGGAACGCGTGGATCCGCCTGTTCGACGAGACCATGGCGTCTTTGCGCTTCGAGGTGGACGGCAAGCGGCTGACCGCGACCGAGGCGCTGCACCTTTTGTCGCACAAGAAGCCCGAGGTCAGGCGCGAGGCGGGCCGCGCCTTCGGCATGGGCCTGGGCGAGAACGTGCGCGTCTTCGCGCTGACCATCAACACGCTGATCAAGGACAAGGAGATCGAGGACCGCTGGCGCGGCTACGCCAAGCCGGTCAGCGCCCGCAACCTGGGCAACTTCGTCGCGGACGAGGTGGTCGACGCGCTGGTGGCGGCGGTCAGGGGCTCCTACGCCGAGCTGTCGCACCGCTACTATGCGATGAAGGCGAAGTGGCTGGGCGTGAAGCAGCTGGACTATTGGGACCGCAACGCGCCCCTGCCCGAGGACGACGACCGCGAGATCGGCTGGGAAGAGGCGCGCGACACGGTGCTTGGCGCCTACGGCGCGTTCTCGCCCGAGCTGGCCGGCCTCGGCAAGCGGTTCTTCGACAACGCGTGGATCGACGCCCCGGCGCGCGCCGGCAAGGCCGGCGGCGCCTTCGCCCATCCCACCGTGCCGAGCGCGCACCCCTATCTGCTGCTGAACTACCAGGGCAAGGCGCGCGACGTGATGACCTTGGCGCATGAGCTGGGCCACGGCTGCCACCAGATCCTGGCGGGATCGCAGGGCCACCTGATGGCCGACACGCCCCTGACCCTGGCCGAGACCGCCTCGGGGGTCGGCGCGATGCTGACCTTCCGCGCCATCCTGGCGCGCGAGAAGGACCCCAAGCGCCGGCGCGTGCTGCTGGCCACCAAGGTCGAGGACATGCTGAACACCGTGGTGCGGCAGATCGCGTTCTACGACTTCGAGACGCGCCTGCACGACGAGCGGCGCAAGGGCGAGGTCACCGCCGAGCGCATCGGCGAGATCTGGCTGGCGGTGCAGCGCGAGAGCCTAGGTCCGGCGCTGCGCTTCGAGCCGGATTACCAGCACTACTGGTGCTACATCCCGCACTTCATCCATTCGCCGTTCTACGTCTATGCCTACGCGTTCGGCGATTGCCTGGTTAACTCGCTCTACGCGGTGTACCAGGACGCGCACCCCGGCTTCGTCGGGAAATACATGGACATGCTGCGCGCGGGCGGGACCTTGCGGCACAAGGAGCTGCTGGCGCCGTTCAGCCTCGACGCCGGCGATCCGCGGTTCTGGCGCCGGGGGCTGGGCGTGATCCGCGGCTTCATCGACGAGATCGAGGCCGCCGCCTGAGCGAGCGCCCCCGCCGACGCGCCAAACCCAAGGACGCGCCGCCCAGCGACCGCGACTCCTTAAGCGGCCGGGTCAGGCGCTACGCGCGGGTTTCGGCCGCGGTCGGAGGGCTGGCGGCGCGGCTGGCGGGCGCGCGGTATCTCGGCCTCGGCCTCGACCGCGCCAAGCACGCCGGCGACCTGCGCGCGGCCTTGGGGGGCCTCAAGGGCCCCTTGATGAAGGTGGCGCAGCTGATGGCCACCATCCCCGACGCCCTGCCCAGCGAATACGCCGCCGAGCTGGCGCAGTTGCAGGCCGACGCGCCGTCGATGGGCTGGCCGTTCGTGCGCCGCCGGATGGCGGCGGAACTGGGGCCGGACTGGGAGCGCAAGTTCGCGCGGTTCGAGCGCGTGGCCGCGCACGCCGCCTCGCTGGGCCAGGTGCACCGCGCCTGGCTGGCCGACGGCGCCGCGCTCGCCTGCAAGCTGCAATATCCCGACATGGCCTCGGCCGTGGAGGCCGACCTGGCGCAGCTGAAGCTGATCTTCCGCGTCTACGAGAGCTACGACCGCGCCATCTCGACCCGGCAGATCCACGCCGAGATCGCCGCGCGCCTGCGCGAGGAGCTGGACTACGTGCGCGAGGCCCGGCACATGCGGCTATACGCGGGCATGCTGAAGCACGAAAAGGGCGTGCACCTGCCCCGGCTGGTCGACCGGCTTTGCACCCGGCGGCTGATCGTCATGACCTGGCTCGACGGCGCGCCGCTGCTGAAGGTCGCCGAGCTGCCGGCGGCCAAGCGCAACCGCGTGGCCATGAACCTGTTCCGGGCCTGGTACGTGCCGTTCTATTACTTCGGCGCGATCCACGGCGACCCGCATCTCGGCAACTACACCATCCTGGCGGACCAGAGCGTCAACCTGATGGATTTCGGCTGCGTCAGGATTTTCAAGCCGAGTTTCGTCAAGGGCGTGATCGACCTGTACCGGGCCTTGCGCGACGGCGACGAGGCGCTGGCGGTGGCGGCCTACGAGTCCTGGGGCTTCGCGCGGCTGGACCGGCGGGTGATCGAGGTCCTGAACCTGTGGGCGCGGTTCGTCTATGCGCCGCTGCTGGACGACCGGACGAGGCGCATCCAGGACGCCGAAACCGGACAATACGGCCGCGAGGTGGCCGAGAAGGTGCACGAGGAGCTGCGCCGGCTGGGCGGCGTCAAGCCGCCGCGCGAGTTCGTGTTCATGGACCGCGCGGCGATCGGGCTGGGCTCGGTGTTCATGCGCCTCAAGGCCGAGGTCAACTGGCACCGGCTGTTCCGCGAGCTGATCGAGGGCTTCGACGCGGGCGCGCTCGCCCGCCGGCAGGCCGGGGCGCTGAAGGCCGCGGGCCTCTCGCCGGCGGAATAGGCCGCTATTTCAGCGCCGCCACCGCGCGCGCGAAGCGTTCCACCTCGTCCTCGCTGTTGTAGTAGTGGACCGAGGCGCGCACCACCATGCCGAGCCGGCGCTGGGTCATGTCGATCAGCGTGGAGAAGCGGCTGGAGGTGGCGACGTTGATGCGCTGCCTGGCCAGCGCCCGCTTGATCGCGTCGGGCGCCAGCCCCTTTCTGGTGAAGGTGACGATGCCGCAGCGCACCTGTCCCAGGTCGCGCACCGCGACGCCGGGAATTTCCTCGAGCCGCGCGCGCAAGGCGTCGGCCAGCTTCCGCACGCGCCGCCAGATCGCCTCGACGCCCCAGCCGAGCGCGTAGTCGATGGCGACGCCGAGGCCGATCTTGGCCGCGACGTTGCCCTCCCAGTTCTCGAACCTGCGCGCGTCGGGCCGCATTTCATAGCGGTCGCGCGCGACCCACTTGGCCGCGTGCAGGTCGAGGAACGGCGGCTCGAGCTTGTCGAGGAATCCCCTGCGGACATAAAGGAAGCCCGTGCCGCGCGGCCCGCGCAGGTATTTGCGCCCCGTGGCCGAGAGCATGTCGCAGCCCAGGCGGCCGACATCGAGCGGCACCTGGCCCGCGGACTGGCAGGCGTCGAGCAGATAGGGAACGCCGGCGCGGCGCGCCACCCGCCCCACCGCCTCGGCCGGGTTGACCAGGCCCCCGTTGGTCGGCACGTGGGTGACGGCGATCAGCCTGACGCGCCGGTCGATCATGCGCCCCAGCGCCGCCGCGTCGATCTGGCCGTGGGCGTCGTTCGGCGCGACTTCCACGACCGCGCCCTGGCGCTTGGCCACCTGAAGAAACGCGATGTAGTTGCTGGCGTACTCGGCCGCCGTCGTGAGGATGCGGTCGCCCGGCCGGAACGACAGGCCGTAGAACGCCATGTCCCAGGCGCGCGTGGCGTTCTCGACCACCGCGATCTCGTCGCGCCGGGCGCCGATCAGCCGGGCCGCGGCGTCGTACGCGCGTTCGACCGCCGCCTCGGCCGCGTCCGCCGCCTCGTAGCCGCCGGTCAGCGCCTCGCGGTCGAGATGGCGCTTGACCGCCTCGATCACGGGCGCGGGCGTCAGCGCCATGCCGGCGTTGTTGAAATGCAGCACCCGGTCCGCGCCCGGCGTTTCGGCGCGCGCGCGCGTGAGGTCGATGGTCACGCTCGGTCCCCCTTCGCAGGGCGGTTTGATAGCACGCGGGCGATGCTATGATCGACCGGCAACCCGGAGCGAAAGGAAGCGCGTGAGCGACAAGGAGCTTCTGGCCGCGATCGACCGCGGCGACGCGGAGGCCGCCAGGGCGGCGCTGGACGCGGGCGCCAAGGCCGCGAGCCTTGCGCCTGACGGCGAGCCGTTGCTGGCGCGCGCGGCGGCGGCGGGGCACGAAGCCGTCGTCGCGCTGCTGCTGGCGCGCGGCGTCGACGCAAACGTTGCGGGCGACACCGGAAACACGGCCTTGATGCACGCCGCCGCGCGCGGCCACTCGGGCGTGGTGCGGCTTTTGCTGGAACGCGGCGCCGATCCCGGCCGCAAGAACCGCTGGGGCCAGGCCGCCGAGCAATGGGCCAAATGGCCGGCCAACGGCCCCGAGGTCCAGGGCGCGCTGCAAGACGCTCCGAAGCGCTGATTTCCGGGGGAAACCGGGCCCGCCGGCCGATTAGGCATGGTGCAAGCGTCTTGTGCGCCGCAATAATTAATGAATTGAACGGCTTGGACGGAATATGGCGAAAATTTGATAACTAGCTGAAACAGAAAAATCTTTTCCGAACTTTCTTGATTTGGGTCTGCATCAGTGTCATATTGTGCAGTGCCAAATGAAGGCGTGCGACAGTTCCTGTCGTGGTCTTCTTGGGCGTTTCCTCCCTAAACTCGGGCCGCGTCCTTGGACGCGGCCCTTTTTCTTTACATCGTTCGTGTGCGTACGAATTGGCCGGCGCTCAAGCGCCCGGCGGGGCCGAATCGCCGGGACCGAGCGGGCGCTGCATCATCAGCGAGTCGAGCCAGCGGCCGAACTTGTGCCCGACCGATTTCAGCAGCGCCGCCTCCTTGAAGCCGAGGGCCTGGTGCAGCCGCGCCGAGCCGGCATTGCCGTAGCCGCCGCCGATCACCGCCACCATCTGGCGCTTGCCGAGGGCGGTGCAACGCTCGATCAGCTCGACCAGCAGCGCGCGGCCGACGCCGCGCCCCTCGAACCCCGGCGCGACATAGACCGAATTCTCGACCGTGTGGCGATAGGCGGGCCGGGGGCGGAACGGCGCGGCATAGGCGTAGCCCACGACCCGGCCGTCGAGCTCGGCCGCCAGATACGGCAGCCCCGCGCCCGCCACGGCGCGGAAACGCTTGGCGATCTCCGCGAGGTCGGGCGGGGTTTCCTCGAACGACCCCACGCCCGTCAGCACGTGATGCGCGTAGATCGCCTGGATGGCGGGAAGGTCGCGTTCCGCGGCGTCGCGCACGACGGCGGCGGCGGAGGCCTCGCTCCTGGCGGCGGCGGCGGGTCGCACGGTCATGCGGCGGCGAGCGATCCCTGGTCGATCGCGCCCAGCGCCGACAGCACCGCGCGCATGTCGCGCTTCAGGCGCGCGATCGAGTCTTCCTTGCGCTCGATCGTCTCCTCGTCCATGTACAGCGCGCGGTTCACCTCGATCTGCAGCGCGTGGATGCCGCGCCGGGGCCGGCCGTAGTTCTGGGTGGTGAAGCCGCCGGAATAGGGGTTGTTGCGGGTGACCGCGTAGCCCAGCCCGCGCAAGGCGCGCTCGGCCGTGTCGGTGACGACGCAAGCGCAGGACGCGCCGTGCACGTCGCCCAGGATCATGTCGACGCGCGGACGGCCCGCGTCGGCGTCCATCGGCCCGCCGACCGAGGGCATGGAATGCGCATCCACCAGCAGGCAGCAGCCGAAGCCGTCGCGCGTCTCGGCGATCAGGCGGCGCAACGCGCCGTGATAGGGCTGGTAGACCGCGTGGATGCGCTCGAGCGCGTCGGCGATCCTGAGCTTGTCGCGATAGATCTCGCGCCCCGTGGCCACCACCCGCGCGATGGTGCCGAGCCCCGCCGCCACGCGCGGCGAGCGGGTGTTGGCGTAGCCCGGCAACGCGTCGGCGAACATCGCCGGGTCGAGTTCGTAGGGCTCGCGGTTGGGGTCGAGATAGGCGCGCGGGAAGGTGGCGCGCAGCAGCGGGGCGCCGAGGGCCGGCGCGGCGCCGAAAATATCGTCGATGAAGCTGTCCTCGGACCGCCTGAGGGCGACGGGATCGAGCCTGGAGGCGGCCAGGAATTCCGCCGGGTAGTGGGTTCCGCTGTGGGGCGAGGAGACGACCAGCGCCAGGCGCTGGGGCCGGGGCTCCATCACCTCCAGCGGCGGCGGCTTGGCGGCGCCGAGGCAAACGGCGGCGGTATCCATGTCCCAGAGATTTAAGGCAATCGCGGGGCGCTGTCATCTGCCGGCGCGCGAACCCGGCCGCAAGCCGGAACGCGAGGCCGGCCGGGTTGCGCCTCAGCCGGATTTGGTGCTATTTCGCGGCGTTTCCCGCCGCCGGGTGAGGCAAAACCGGCGGATTGCCGCCGGCCCATGGGGCGGTCCCTCGGACCGTTCCATGGGCGGCATCCCTGGTCGGGGCGCGTAGCTCAGCGGGAGAGCACTACGTTGACATCGTAGGGGTCACAGGTTCAATCCCTGTCGCGCCCACCATCTACCCTCCGCGCGCGGCCCGGCCTTTCGGGCCGCGTTTCAGTCCTTCGCGTTTCAGTCCTTCGCGTTTCAGTCCTTCAGGCAGCGGCCCTTGCTCGGGCCCTTGGGGAAGCAGTTCGCGCCCGGCTTCCAGTTGTTGGCGTCGTCGCGGATGTTCTTGCAGTAAACCAGGAAGGTGTTGTTGGTGCGGTTGATCACCGTGGTGAACTCGGTGATGGTCTTGCCGTTGGTGCAGCCCGAGCCGAGATGGCACACCGGCTGTTCCTCGACCTGCTTGATGGTGATCTGGCTGCCGGCGAACAGAATGTTGGCCCGGCGCAGCTTGCCGTCGTCGAAATAGCCTTCGGGATTGGCGGTGTCGAAGATCCACACCGAGGGGGCAGGCGACAATTCGTGCTGGCAGCGGATCGAGATCTGCGCGGCGGCGGCGGGCCCCGCGGCCGGCGCCGGCGCCAGCGCGGCCGCGACCGCCATGCCGGCAAGCGCGAGCGCCCGTCCGGTCGAAATCGAGCCGATCGCCGTCATGCGTCGGTGCATGTCCTGGTGCTCCCCTTGTGTCGGCCCCTTGGCCGGCCCTTGGGCGGGCCTTTGGCGTTGGTTGTTCCCGCCATATCACAAGCCGCCCCGGCGGCTCAACCCGGCGGC
>JBQTIS010000118.1:0-3468 GCA_052387895.1 Rhodospirillales bacterium
CTGCATGCCCTCGACCACGTCCAGCTCGGTCTCCAGGCTCTTGGCCTCCTCGACCGTGATCACGCCCTCGTTGCCGACCTTCTCCATCGCCTTGGCGATCATCTCGCCGATGTCGCGCTCGCCGTTGCCGGCGATGGTGCCGACCTGCGCCACCTCGGCGGAGGTCGAAATCTTCTTCGAGCGCTTCTTCAGGTCCTTGACCACGGCCTCGACCGCGAGGTCGATGCCGCGCTTCAGGTCCATCGGGTTCATGCCCGCGGCCACGGCCTTGGCGCCCTCGCGCACGATGGCCTGGGCCAGCACGGTGGCGGTGGTGGTGCCGTCGCCGGCCACGTCGCTGGCCTTCGACGCCACTTCCTTCACCATCTGCGCGCCCATGTTCTCGAACTTGTCGCCAAGCTCGATCTCCTTGGCCACGGTCACGCCGTCCTTGGTGATGCGCGGGGCGCCGAACGACTTGTCCAGCACCACGTTGCGGCCTTTCGGCCCCAGCGTCACCCTGACCGCGTCGGCCAGTATGTCGACGCCGCGCAGCATGCGCGTGCGCGCGTCGGTCGAGAATCTCACGTCTTTGGCTGCCATTGTCTTGCTCCTTCAGGGGATCGGTCTGCGGCGCCTGCTCAGGCGGCTTTCTTCTTGGAGGCCGCGGCGCCCGCGATGACGCCCATGATGTCGGACTCCTTCATGATCATCAGCTCCTCGCCGTCGAGCTTGACCTCGGTGCCCGACCACTTGCCGAACAGCACCCGGTCGCCGGCCTTGACCGACATCGGAACCATCACGCCCTTCTCGTCGCGCGCGCCGGGGCCCACGGCCACCACCTCGCCCTCCATCGGCTTTTCCTTGGCGGTGTCGGGAATGATGATGCCGCCCTTGGTGCGGCCTTCCTCCTCGACGCGGCGGACCAGCACGCGGTCATGCAACGGACGAAAACCCATTGGCTTACTCCCTTGATTTCCCTATGGAATTTTAACGGTGTTAGCACTCGCTAGTGTTGAGTGCCAGGGGACATAAGGACTTTGGCCCGCGCCGTCAAGGGGGGCGGATCGCGCAGGCGCGGGCGGGAGAGTAGATTTCCGGCCGGGAGCGGGAGGCAAGCGCCATGGTTCGCGTCCTCGGCGTCGATCACGTCTCGATCCGCGTGTCCGATTTCCAGCGCTCGAAGCGGTTCTACCAGGGCCTGCTCGGGTTCCTCGGATTCGTGGTCGAGGGCGAGTACGACGACGCGGCGGGCTGGCACAACGGCAAGACCGTGTTCTGGATCGGCCAGGCCGACGCCGAGGGCCGCCGGCGCCCCTTCCGCCTCGGCAATAGCGGGCTGCACCACTACGCGTTCGAGCTCGCCAAGCGCTCGGACGTCGACGAGCTCTATGCGTATCTGAAAAGGCACGGCGTCGAGGTGGTCGACCCGCCGGGCGAGTACTACGCGGGCGGCTACTACGCGGTCTATTTCCTCGACCCCGACGGCATCAAGCTCGAGGGCATGTTCTATCCACCCGCGCCGGGAAAGCCACGCCGCAAGCCAAAGCGCAAGGCCGGGCGCAAAAAGACCCGGCGCTAGCGCGGCACCCGGCTATTTGCGCTTCGGCGGGTCGCGCGACAGGCCCTTGGCCTCGAGCGCGGCCAGGTATTCGGCCCAGATCGCCTCGTAGCCCTCGCCGATCTCGCGCAGGTACTGCCAGGAATAGATGCCGGTGTCGTGTAGATCGTCGAACTTGATGCGCACGGCGTAGTTGCCGACCGGCTCCACCGCCATGATGCCGACATGCCGGCGGCCGGGCACCAGCATCTTCTGCCCCGGCCCGTGGCCCTGCACCTCGGCCGAGGGGCTGACCACGCGCAGGAACTCGGCCGGATAGGCCATGGTCTTGCCGTCGTCCCAGTCCACCTCGATCTTCTTCTCTTCCTTCTTGTAACGGATTTCGACCGGGCGAAACCGGGTATCGAAACGCGGGTCGGTCATCGCGGGTGCGTCACGGCTTGTCCGCGCGCCTGTCGTCCAGTTGGCGCGCCTCGTCCACCAGCATGATGGGAATGCCGTCGCGGATCGGATAGGCCAGCCCCGCGCGCTCGCTGACCAGCTCCTGCCGCTCGGCGTCGTAGCGCAGGGGCCCCTTGGTCAACGGGCAGACCAGGATCTCCAGCAGCTTCGGATCGACGCTCGGGCCTTTCTCGCTCATCGCCTCCTCCCGGCTCAGTTGACGGTCCGGCCGCCGGCCGGCTGCGGGCCCAGCAGCGCCATTTCCATCAGCGCGGTCAGGACCCGCGAGCGCTCCAGCGTGCCGGCGCATTCCAGCAGCGCCTGCTTCTCGGCCGGCCCGAACGGGCACACCATCGCCAGCGACGTGACCAGTTTTTCGTCCGGCGTCTCCTTGATCGCGTCCCAGTTGGCGTCGAGCTTGTGCAGGTGGAAGAAGGGTTTCACCGCCTTCAGCAGGCGCTCGCGGTCGACCGCCTCGCGCGCCACGTCGTCCGGCGGCTCCACGTCGGCGGCAAAGCGGCTCCAGTCCGCGATCACCCGGCGATAGCCGCGCTGCAACGCCAATTCCTGGCGGACCTTGAACCGGCACGCGCCTTTCAGCGTGATCAGATAGCGCCCGTCGTCGGTCTCGGTGAACTGCACGATGCGCCCGGCGCAGCCCGTGGCGTAGAGCGGGGGATGATCGTCGGCCTCGGCCTTCTCCTCCGCCGTCGGCTGGATCATGCCGAGCATGCGCTGGCCGGAAAGCGCGTCCGACACCATCGCCAGGTAGCGCGGCTCGAACACGTTCAGCGGCAGCTTGCCCTGGGGCAGCAGCAGCACGCCCGACAGCGGGAACACGGGAATGATCTGCGGCAATTCCGTGAAGGCCGGATCGAACGGCGATCGGCTCACGGGCGCCTCCCGTTACGAGAACAGGACCGACGACAGCTTGCGCCGGCCCTGCACGGTGCGCGGATCCGCCGGCCCGAACGCCTCGAACAGCTTCAACAGCTGCTTGCGCGCCGCCTCCTCGTTCCAGCCGCGGCTGCGGCGGATGCTTTCGATCAGCTCGTCGATCGCCGCCTCGCCGTTGCCGGCGGCGTAAAGCGCGACCGCCAGGTCGATGCGCGCCTGGTGGTCGTTCGGATCGCCGGCGACTTTCTGCTTCAGCTCCTCGATCGAGCCTTGGGCCGCGCCCGCGCTCTCGGCCAAATCCAGCGCCGCCCTGGCCGCGTTCGCCTCGGCGGCCACGGCGGGGTCCTTCAGCTTGTCGGGCGCGATGGCGTTGAGCGTCTGCTTGGCGCGCTTGGCGTCGCCCGCGGCGAGCTGGCAGCGCGCCAGCCTGGCGCGGGCGACGGCGTGCTGCGGATCGTGCTCGACGACCTGCGCCAGAATGCCGCCGGCGGTCGCCATGTCGCCGGAATCCATCAGTTGCTTGGCCTGCTCCAGCGCCTGGTCGACCGGCGAGTCGGGCGCGGCGCCGCCCGCGGTCTGGATCAGGCGCT
>JBQTIS010000119.1:0-8937 GCA_052387895.1 Rhodospirillales bacterium
GCCTACCTCCGGACGGTGCCGGCGATCAGCAACAAGGTGGCGAAGTCGACCTACAAGGCGCCGCTGCCGCCGGCCTACGGGCCGCCGGTCACCGCGCCCGTCGATGCGCCGGCCAAGACCGACAAGGTGGCCTACGGCGCCTATCTCGCCGGGCCGCTGGGCCATTGCATGGAATGCCACACCCCGATGCAGAGGGACGGCGGCGGCCGCGACCTGGCGCGCATCGGCGCCGGCGGGCCGCCGGTTCCCGGCCCCGCGGGCGACGTGGCGCCGCCCAACATCACGCCGGACAACGAGGCCGGCATCGGCCGGTGGACCGACGGCGAGATCAAGCGCGCGATCACCCAGGGCGTCTCGCGCGACGGCCGCAAGCTGTCGCCGCCGATGGCGTTCGCCTATTATGCCCGCATGAGCATCCGCGACCTCGACGCCATCGTCGGCTATCTGCGTTCGCTGAAGCCGCTGCGAACGGAACCATAGGCCCGCCCAAGGCATGTCCGAACCCGAAGAATCCGAAAGCGGCGGCGCGGCCGCGCTGCCGGCGGGGGTCAAGAACTACATCACCCCCGATGGGCTTGAGCGCCTGCGCGGCGAGCTCAAGCACCTCAAGCGGGTAGAGCGGCCCAAGGTGGTCGAGGTCGTGTCCTGGGCCGCGGGCAACGGCGACCGGTCCGAGAACGGCGACTACATCTACGGCAAGAAGCGCCTGCGCGAGATCGACCGCCGCCTGCGGTTCCTGGCCAAGCGCATCGAAATCGCCGAGGTGGTGGACCCGGCGCAGCAGAAGGCGCGCGACCGGGTGTTCTTCGGCGCCACCGTCACCTATCTCGACGCCAAGGAGCGGGAGCGCACGGTCAGGATCGTCGGGGTCGATGAGGCGCGCGCCGACCGGGGCGAGATCAGCTGGACCTCGCCGGTGGCGCGCGCGCTGATGAGGGCGCGCGCGGGCGACACGGTCGAGGTGCGCACGCCCCAAGGGCTCGAACCGGTCGAGATCGTCAAGATCGTGTATTGAACGGCGCCGTCTGCGCTGTTGCCCGCGGCGCGGGGCCACGATTCGTCACAAGTCCGTCATGCCGGCGCCGATCACGCAATGGCCACGCGCGCGCCACTTTCCCGACACGATCCTCGGCGATGGTGCGCGAACCAAAGGCGACGAGAATTTCGGCGGATACGCGAAACCACGGGAGAGGGGCCATGATGGAAACCGCTCGTTCGCTGCCGCGCCACGCGCTGGAAAGCGCGCTGCAACGCAGCTTCGTCGAGGGCGCCGCCTGGCCGGTCGGCCCGGCCGCGCTGGCGGCGCTGATCGACATGGGGCTGAGCAAGGCCCAGATCGCTCAGTATTTCGGGGTCGAGACGCTGGCGGTCCGCGCGCTGCGCCGCAGCTACGGCTTCATGGTGTGAGGCTGCGTCACCAGAACACCGGCACCAGCGACAGAACCAGAAGCGCCGCCATCGACCAGTTGAAGGCGGCTCGCACGCGCGGGTCCCCGAGCCACCGCCCAAGGCCCGCGCCGAACGACGCCCAAACCGCCAGGGACGGGAACGTGACGACCGCGAACACGCCGACGATCAGCGCCACCTCGCGCGTCATCGAACCGCCCACGGTGGTATAGGCGGTCAAGGCGCCCAGCGCGATGATCCAGGCCTTGGGATTGACCCACTGGAACAGCACGGCTTCGAAGAAGGTGATGGGCCGGGGGCGTCCGGCGCCGTCGGCGCTTTCGCCCGCGCGGGCGATACGCCAGGCGAGATACAAAAGATAGGCCGCGCCCAGGTACTTCATCGCCAAATGCAGCCGCGGCTCGGTCTGGAACAGCCCGCCCAGGCCCAGGCCCAACGCCAGCAGCATCAGCGCGAATCCCAGCGTGACGCCCAGCATGTGCGGCATGACCCGGCGAAAGCCGAAATTGGCGGCCGAGGCCGTCACCATGATGTTGTTCGGACCCGGCGTCAGCGCCATGGCGAGCGCGAACAGGACAAGAGGGCCGATCAGCTCGGGCATCGCTGGGGCCGGGCTTGGCGGATCAAACGACGCGCCGGCGCGCGGTTTCGGCCGATTGACTGGGCGCCGACAACGCGAGCTGCGCCAGGGCTTCGAGCGCCCGCTTGAGGGTCGCCTGGTCGCGCGGCGCGCCCAGGGTCGCGCGGAAGGCGTTGGGCGCGTCCTTGCCGTCCACGGCGAACTCGCGCGCCGGGCACACCACCACGCCGCGGCGATGGGCCTCGGCCGCGAACTGGTCGTCGCGCCAATGCCCGGGCAGGTGGATGAAGGCGTGCAGCGCGTCGGGCCGCCCGCGCCAGGAAAGCCCTTTCAGCGCATCCGCCGCGAGCGCATGGCGCGCCGCCGCTTCCTGGCGCTGCTCGGCCACCAGCCGCGCGGCGGTGCCGTTCTCGATCCAACGCGTCACGATCTCGGGGCCGAGGGCGGGCAGGCCCAGAGCCGTGGCGTGCAGCGCCGCGCCCAGCCGGTCGCGCAGCGCCGCCGGCGCCGCCATCCACGCCACGCGCAGGCCCGGCGCCAGGCATTTCGACGCGCTGGCGATGTAGATCGTGCGCTCGGGGATCAGCGCCGCGATCGGCGCCGGACGCTCCGTAGGCAGATAGCCGTACACGTCGTCCTCGATCAGCACCATGCCGCGCGCCTGGATCACCTGGGCGATCGCGCGCCGGCGCCGCTGGCTCATCAGCGCCGTGGTCGGGCTGTGGACCGTGGGAGTCAGGAATACGAGCTTGGCCCCGCTCGCGCGCGCGGCGCGGTCCAGGTCGTCGGGGACGGCGCCTTCCTCGTCCAGCGCCACTCCGGCGCACTTGGCCCCGCCCATGGCGACGGCCTCGGGCACGCCGTGGAAGGTCAGGCGCTCGGTCAGCACGGTGTCGCCGGGCCGCGCCAGCGCCAGCAGCGAGATCGCCAGGCCGTGCTGCGAGCCGCCGGTCAGCACCAGCCGCTCGGGCTCGACGGCAAGGCCCACGCGCGCGATCCATTTCGCGCCCGCGGCGCGATAGCGCGGATGCCCCGCCTCGGGCATGTAGTTCAACAGCGTACCCAGGCCCGGCATGCGGGCGATCTCGTTCAGCGCCGCCGCCAGCGCCGGAACGTGGCTGGCGACATGGGGGATGTTGCGCGTGAGGTCGATCGCGCCGCCCGCTTCGCCGTCGCCTTGGTCGCTGCCCGGGTCCAGCACATAGGTGCCCCGGCCGACATGGCCGGACACCAGCCGGCGCTGCTCGGCCAATTGATAGGCGCGGCTTACCGTGCCCACGGCCATGCCCAGCTTCCACGCCAAATCGCGTTGCGGCGGCAGCTTGGCGCCCGGCCGTAGTTCGCCCGTGCGCACCGCCTCGGCGATGGCGTCGGCCAAGCGTTCGTACTGCAAGCCCTCGATGCCCGATAGAACCGGCGTCCAACTTGTCATAGTATCAATGTTTAGATTGACTGATCCATTTTGTCAATTGTACTAAATTGATCCACGAATAACACTAGGTCAATTTGGAGAGGCGCTATGACAATATCCACCAGGCGCCGGCACGGCGGCGCGACGGCCGCTGCGGTCGGCCCCGTGGCAGGCCATGGCGGGGCCGCGCGCCGGGCGGCGGCGCGGGCCGCCGACACGTTTCTTGCGTGGATGGAGCACGCGCGCCAGCGCCGCCAGCTCGCCATGCTCGACGACCGCATGCTAGACGACATCGGCGTCGGCTCCGCCGACGTCCTGCGCGAGATCGACAAGCCGTTCTGGCGCGGCTAAGGCGCTTGGGCGATGATCGCGGCGGCGGGCAGGCTTGCGGGCGAGGCGAAGCGGAGCGCAATGGACATCCGGCCGGTCACCCTCGAAGGCGCCGAGGTGCGGATGGTCCCGCTCGGCGAGGCGCACGAGGCGGAACTTTTCGCCATCCTCGACCCGACGCTGACGCAGTGGTTCCCCAAGCCCATGCAGACGCGCGAGGACGTGCGCGGCTACATCGCCGAGGCGCTGGCCTGGCAGCGCGCCGGCACGGCGCTGCCGTTCGCGACCGTCGCGCGCGCGACCGGCAAGCTGGCCGGCACCACGCGCTTCGCCAATATCGACCGCGCCAACAGGCGCGCCGAGATCGGCTGGACCCTGGTCGCGCGGCCGTACCAGCGCAGCGCGGTCAACACCGAGGCCAAGCTGCTGATGCTGGCGTACGCCTTCGAGACCTGGGGCTGCATCCGCGTCGAGTTCAAGACCGACTCGCTCAACATCCAGTCGCGCACCGCGCTGACGCGCCTGGGCGCCACGGAGGAGGGCATCCTGCGCAACCACGTGATCTGCGCCAATGGCCGGCTGCGCCACAGCGTCTATTTCAGCATCACGTCGGACGAATGGCCGGCGGTCAGGCAGCGGCTGGTGCGCCGGCTGGCCGCCAGCGGCCACGACAAGGCTTGAAGCGGCGACAGGGGACCGCGGCATGAAGATTCCGATCTACCAGCTCGACGCCTTCACGGCCCGCGTGTTCGCCGGCAACCCGGCGGCGGTGTGCCCGTTGAAGGACTGGCTGCCCGACGCCACGATGCAGGTGATCGCTGCCGAGAACAATCTGTCCGAAACCGCCTTCTTCGTCGGCGGCGACGGAAAATACGCGATCCGCTGGTTCACCCCCGCGGTCGAGGCCACCTTGTGCGGCCACGCCACCCTGGCTTCGGCCCACGTCGTAATGACGCGGCTGGAGCCGAAGCTTGGCGCCGTGCGGTTTTCCACCCGGAGCGCGGGCGACCTTTCGGTGGATCGGGAGGGCGAGATGCTCGTGCTCGATTTTCCCGCGTGGCCGCCGAAACCGGCGGTCACGCCCGATGGGCTGGAGCGGGCGTTGGGCGCGCGGCCGGAACAGGTGCTGGCGGCAACGCGCGACTATCTGTGCGTGTTCGGCGACGCGCACGCGGTCAAGAATCTGAGGCCCGACTTCGGGGCGCTCAAGCGTCTGGGCAAACCGGTGATCGCCACCGCGCCGGGCAAGGACTGCGATTTCGTCTCGCGCTTCTTCGCGCCCGGCCACGGCATCGACGAGGACCCGGTTACCGGATCGGCGCATTGCGTTTTGACGCCCTATTGGGCGCGGGCGCTGGGCAAGACCAAGCTCGCGGCGCGGCAGATCTCGGCGCGCGGCGGCGAGTTGCAGGTCGAGCTCAAGGGCGATCGCGTGCGCATCGCCGGCCGGGTGGCGCCCTATCTCGAGGGCCTGATCGATGTCTAGGCCCGCGCCCAAGGCGCCGGCGCGGCCGCCGCGCGTCGCCCCGGCGGGGCCCGGCGACATGGACGCGGTGCGCGCGCTGTTCCGCGAATACGAAAAATCCCTCGCCACGGACGCGGCGCAATGCTTCGCCGATTTCGAGAAGGAGCTGGCCGGGCTGCCGGGCGACTGCGCGCCGCCGGGGGGCGGCATCCTTTTGGCGCGCGACGACAAGGGCGTGGCGGTCGGAGTGGTGGCGTTCCGGCGGTTGGAGCCCGGCATAGCCGAAATCAAGCGCCTGTATCTGAAACCCGCGTCGCGCGGCCGCGGCCTGGGCCGGCAGATGATGAACGCAGCCTTGCGCGCCTGCGCCGCCGCCGGCAGCCGCGCGGTCAGGCTCAGCACCGTCCCCGACGCCATGCACGCGGCCGACGCGCTCTACCGGACCATGGGTTTCCGGCCGATTCCCGCCTATCCCGGGGCCGCCTGCGCGGCCGTATGCTACGAAACCGAGCTGTAGGCGCCCGCAAGAACCGGGTGGGAAACCGGCCCGGCGCGGCCTAGATTTGGGCCATGACACAGCTTCATGCCGCAGGCGATCAAATCCGGACCGGCGCGATTCGCGCCGCCGCCGAGGCCTTTGGGCCTTACCATGCCCGCATCGAATCGGCGCTGCAGTTCCTCGCCAGGAAATGGCGCCAGCAGCCAGAGCTGGCCGAGGCCGCCCAAGCGGCGGGGATGAGCGAATTCCATTTCCAGCGCGTGTTCACGCGCTGGGTCGGCGTCAGCCCCAAGAAGTTCCTGGGCTATCTGACGCTCGACGCCGCCAAGGCGGCGCTCGAGCGCGGCGAAAGCGTGCTCGACGCTGCCTACGGCTCGGGCTTGAGCGGCCCGTCGCGCCTGCACGACCTGTTCGTCGCGCAAGAGGCGGCGACGCCCGGCGAATACAAGCGCCGGGGCGAAGGCATGACGATCCACTGGGGCTTCGCCGCGTCGCCGTTCGGCGCGTGCGTCATCCTGTGGACGCCGCGCGGCGTATGCGGCCTGGGCTTCGTCGGCGGCAAGAATCGCGACGCGGCCTATGCCGACCTCGCCCAGCGCTGGCCGGCCGCGCGCTACGTCAAGGACGCGGCCGCCGCCCAGCGCCTGGCCGCCGGCGCCTTCGCGCCCGTGGACAAGCGCCGGAAGCTCGGCCTGATGCTCATGGGCTCGCCGTTCCAGATCAAGGTGTGGGAAGCGCTGCTCAAGGTGCCGGAAGGGGACCTCGTGTCCTACGACGCGCTGGCCGCCGCGATCGGCCGGCCCGGCGCGGCGCGCGCCGTGGGCTCGGCGGTCGCCGCCAATCCGATCTCGTTCCTGATCCCCTGCCACCGCGCCATCCGCAAGACCGGCGTGATCTCGGACTACCACTGGGGCCGGGCGCGCAAGCTCGCGATCATCGGCTGGGAGCGGGCCGAGGCCGAGCGCGCGGTCCGGGCGGCGTAGCGTCACCGGGCCTCATCCTTCGACAGGCTCGGGGATGAGGCCGCCACCATGGGTCTCATGGCAAGCCCGTCGAACCATGAGGACCACGTTTCCCTGAAAGCGCGTCCCGGCTATTCTCCCGCCCGTTCATCGGGGAAGGGGATAGCCGTGGCCAGGGACAAGCAGCGCAACACCGCAAAGCACCGCATCGCCGTCGTGCCGGGCGACGGCATCGGCAAGGAGGTGGTGCCCGAGGGCATGCGCGTGCTCGAGGCCGCGGGGCGGCGCTTCGGCATCGAGTTCCAGTGGGACCGGCACGACTGGTCGTGCGAGACCTACAAGAAGACCGGGCGCATGATGCCGCCGGACGGGCTCGACCGGCTGAAGGAGAGCGAGGCGATCTTTCTGGGAGCGGTGGGATTTCCCGGCGTGCCCGACCACGTGTCGCTGTGGGGCCTCTTGATCCCGATCCGCCGCGGCTTCCAGCAATACGTCAACCTGCGCCCGATCAGGATGCTGAAGGGCATGGCGAGCCCGCTGGCCGGCCGCACCGCCCAGGACATCGACTTCGTCGTCATCCGCGAGAACAACGAGGGCGAGTACTCCGAGATCGGCGGGCGGCTGTACCAGGGCACGCCGCACGAGCTCGCCATGCAGCAGACCGTGTTCACCCGGCGCGGCACCGACCGCATCCTGCGCTACGCCTTCGAGCTGGCGGCGAAACGCCAGCGCAAGCACCTCACGTCGGCCACCAAGTCCAACGGCATCATCCACACCATGCCGTATTGGGACGAGCGCGTGCGCGAGGTGGCCAAGGACTATCCCCAGGTGAAGTGGAACCAGTTCCACATCGACATCCTGGCGGCGCACTTCGTGATGCATCCGGACTGGTTCGACGTGGTGGTGGGCTCGAACCTGTTCGGCGACATCCTGTCCGACCTCGGGCCCGCCTGCGCCGGCACCATCGCCATCGCGCCCGGCGGCAACATCAATCCCGAGCGCGAGTTCCCCTCGATGTTCGAGCCGGTGCAAGGCTCGGCGCCCGACATCGCGGGCAGGAACATCGCCAACCCCATCGGCCAGATCTGGTCGGGCGCGATGATGCTGGAGCATCTCGGCCACAAGCAGGCGGCCGAGGCGATCGTGCGCGCGATCGAGGACGCGATCGCCGACAAGAAGGCGCTGACGCGCGACATGGGCGGCAAGGCCAGCACCCAGGAGCTGGGCAAGGCCATCGCCGCGGCGGTGGCGGGATGAATAAGACCGCGTCGCGCTTCTTCGACGACTTCAAGCCCGGCGACAGCTTCGTCTCCAAGGGAGGCGTGCTGACCGAGCCCGAGATCATGGAATTCGGGCGCAAATACGACCCGCAGCCGTTCCATATCGACAAGGAGGTGGCGAGGAAGTCGATCTTCGGGGGCCTCATCGCCAGCGGGTTCCAGACCATCGGCTTCAGCTTCAAGCAGATCTGGGACACGGGCGTGTTCGGCGATGCCAACCTGGGCGGGCACGGCATCGACGAGGTGCGCTGGCTGAAGCCGGTGTTCCCTGGCGAGATGCTGACCGTCACCGCCACGATCGAGGCGCTGCTGCCGTCCAAGTCCAGGCCCGACCGCGGCACCGCCAAGGTGCGCTACGTCACCCGCAATTCGAAAGGCGAGCCGGTGTTCTCGATGCTGGCCTCGCAGATTTTGAAGCGGCGGCCGCCGCCGCGGTAGGGCACGCCAAACTGGCATAATTAATACGGAAATCGCCCCATATTGCCCTTTGACGCGGTGCAGCGGAATTCATAGCATCCGCGCCCCTCACGCCCTTGGAATCGCCTGCCATGAAGCCCGACCGCCGCCCGGCCCGACCGCAGTTCTCCTCCGGCCCCTGCGTCAAGCGTCCGGGCTGGTCGCTGAAGGCGCTGGAGAAGGCGCTCGTCGGCCGCTCGCACCGCTCCAAGCCCGGCAAGGCCGCGCTCAACGAGGTGGTCGCCAAGAGCCGCGCCATCCTCGGCATCCCCCAGGATTGGAAGGTCGCCGTCGTGCCGGCCTCGGACACCGGCGCGGTCGAGATGGCGATGTGGTGCATGCTGGGCCAGCGCGGCGTCGACATGCTGGCCTGGGAGAGTTTCGGTTGGGGCTGGGTGACGGACGCGCAGAAGCAGTTGAAGCTCGCGGACCTGCGCGTGATCGACGCGCCCTATGGCCGGCTGCCCGACCTTGCCACGGTCGATTGCGACCGCGACGTGGTGTTCACCTGGAACGGCACCACCTCGGGCGTGCGCGTGCCCGACGG
>JBQTIS010000120.1:0-7031 GCA_052387895.1 Rhodospirillales bacterium
ATCCACCACGCCACGAACATGCGGGCATAGCGCGGCTCGATGAAGTCCTTGCGTTTTAGATAGTCCAGACCGCGCAGGATATACTGGTAATAGCAATAGGCGAAGCTTGTGGGATAGCGCGCGGTCAGCCCGTCGGTCTCCCGGCGCATGATATGCGGTTTGTCGACGAAGCCGGCTTTGCCCATTGTCGCCATGCGGAACAGGAAATCGGTGTCGATACCGAAGGCGTCTTCCAGCCCCCAGTCGCGCAGGCGCATCGACACCAGCGCGCCGGTCGCCACGATATTGGCGCTGCGGAAAATACCGTACATCGTGGTGTGCTTGATCGGCTCGTCCTCGATATAGCGGCGCAGGAACTCCTTGCCCGACATGGTCTCGTAGGGCAGGCCGATGACCTCGTCGATCTGACGGTCGTCGCTGCGCCGGATCAGCGAAATCTGCACCAGCGCCATATCGGGGTCAGCGTCGAGCTTGCCGAGCGCCTCGTTGATCGGCGCCGCGTCGATGTATGCGTCGTCGTCGTTGATGACAGTCATGTATTTGGCGAGGGTCGGGCGCGAGCGGTATTTCTCGAACACCGCGCCCAGGCCGCCGTTCTTTTCCAGCCGGATATACTCGACGCGGGGCTCGGCCAGGCGCTGCATCAGGCCCGGCGTGTCGGTCGTGGTGCCGTCGTCCAGTTTCTCGCTGACGGTCGAGCCGTCGTCGATCACCACGATTCTAAGGCCCGGGATGTCGAGAGCCAGCGCGCTGCGCACGCATCGGTCCAGGAGCTGCGGCCGGTTGTATGTCGGGATCACCACGTCCAGCTTCGGCGCTACCGGCTCTGCGGCATTGGCCGCGTAATAGCGCTTGGCGACCTCGGTCACTACCGATTCGCCAAGCGGAACGTAGCCGCGGGTGCCGGCATCTTGGCGAATCTTGACCGGCGCGAAAGTGCTGACCAGCCGCAGGTCGACGGACACGCGGGTGGTAGCCATCCGGTTCACTTCCTGGCCGTGGATCATCGACGGCGCGAACAGCACGGCCTGTCCAAGCGTCAACGGCACCGGCGTGAGGTCGGACTCGATGGGCGCGGTGATCTTCTTCGGGGCATAGGGAAATCCCATCTGGTGCTTCGGCGATCCTTTGGTCCAAGCCGCGTTGCCCAACGACACCACGGCGTAGTCCGCCTCGGAATGCGTGTGCGACCCGCTGACGAATTGCAGCGCCCCGCGCTCGTCCAGCGGCGTCAACGCAATATGCAGCGTCGCCTCGTACGGACTCTGGCCGTAGAACGTATCGCGATGGAACCCGATATTGTCGTCGCGCCGTCCCGGGCGTGCGATACGCAGATAGGGCTTGCGCTGGATGTGCAGGTCGGGACCGATGAACGCGCGGAAAAACGCATGGTTCGCGCGGCCGATCGACAGGCTGCAATCGTGCTCCCAAAACGCATTGGCCAGGTCCCATTGCACCTTTTCGTGGCGCTCGTCGGGCACAAACTCGTGGTAGCGCTCGAGCGTGGCGCGGTCGTCGCCGACGGCGGCGCGCAACCTGCGTTCGAGCATCTCGCGGATGGTGAAAATCACCCGCGCGTCGGGCAGATTTACCCGGCACCAGCCATGATCCCGATAATGGTCCTCAAGGGCCGTAAGGCCGCTATTGAGCATGTATGAATCCAATGCGGTTATCCCCGAATGGGCCGCCACCAGGGGGTTGATCTAGCGGATGGACCCGCAAAAGGCAAAGATATTAGCCGCAAAATCGCGCGCCGCTGTCGCGGCGAATAGTCGCCGGAAGCCATCAAAATCGATGCTCGGGCACGATTATCGTGAACTCGAAGCTAACGCGACAGATCGACCCGATGGTCACCGCGCCGCCATGGAGCAGGTCGTCGGAAAAAACGACGCTTTCGCCGGGCGCCATGGTCAACAGCTTGGGACTCAAGCCAAACGTTTTTTCGTCGAACACGGGCTTCACGATGCCATGCCGATGGGCGATCTCGTATCTCCATGGGCCGCCGAGATGCGATCCCGGAACCACGCGCAACCCGCCGCGCCCGGGTTCGCCTTGCACCAGGGTCCATATCTTTACCCGCCGATAGCCCGGCGGAATCGACCACTTGTTGATTTCCCAGAACCATCGGTCGGCGTGCAACGGGCCGACGTCGTTGGCCTGATTGGGCCGCACCAGGCGCCAGACCACTTCAGGATTGGTGCCGCCCACCTCGTTCACGATCTCCGCCGTGCCGAACTCCGCGGCAAGCCGGCGCAGCATCGAGGACCGCTGCACGAATGCGACATCGTCGGGCGGCAGAACCCGGCGATGGCGCATCCACGACGCGGCATGGTCGATGCGGTGGCTTTGGCGGTGATAGTGCTCGAGCCCCGCCTCGACGAAATCGCCATAGGCCGAAGGCGCCAGCGTCTTCAGATGCGCCAGGAACTGCCGCTCGATCGCCGCGCGGATATGGGCCAGTTCCGCCGATGTCACCAGTGGGCCCACCCAATAGCCGGATGAACCCCTGACGGCATCGATCAGTTCGCTTTTGCGGAGGGGGGCCGGGTAAGCCTTCATTGCCGAAAAGCTAGACGAAAATACGAGGCTTCGAAAGTGCTTGGGCCGGGCCTCCCGCAGCGCGCAACCCGCGGAGTCCAATGGGGGTTGACGCGTCAAGATGTAGGATGGACAGCCGTATACAGGTACGGTAGTCACTTACCCGCAAAGCTGAGCCCTGAAGTAAGACAATACCGGGTGCCACGGGCCTTCTGGCGGAAGCGAGCGGGGGCTCGCAAGGGACAACAAATGCACGTCGTTCCGTCGATATCGATCGGGGGCAGTTCCATATGACCGCCAAAGCTACCGCGGCGCCGCGCGCGGCCGCCGCATCCGCCGACAAGGCGCTGTCGCCGGCGCGCATGATCGAACTCTACCGCGGCATGCTGCGCATCCGCATGGCGGAGGAAGCGATCGCCCTGCATTACGGTGAAGGCGAGATGCGCTGCCCCGTGCACCTGTCGATCGGACAGGAGGCCGCCGCGGTCGGCGCATGCGCGGCGCTGGCCGTCACTGACAAGGTCTACAGCACCCATCGCTGCCACGCGCATTATCTCGCCAAGGGCGGGGACATGAAGCGGATGATGGCCGAAATCCACGGCAAAGCCGCGGGCTGCGTTGGCGGACGCGGCGGCTCGATGCACCTGATGGATACCGGAAAGGGAGTGGTGGCGAGCGTTCCCATCGTCAGCAGCTCCATTCCGCTCGCGGTCGGCAGCGCGCTTGCCGACAAGCGCATGCGTACGGGCAAGGTGACCATGGCGTTCTTCGGCGATGCCTCGGTGGAAGAGGGCGTGTTCCATGAAAGCGCCAATTTCGCCGTGCTACACGGCCTGCCGGTCGTATTCCTGTGCGAGAACAACCTATACTCGGTCTACACGCACCTGGACCAGCGCCAGCCCAAGCGCCCGTTGACCGACTTGGCGCGCGGTCACGGCATGCCGGCGCTGCACGGCGACGGCAACGACGTGGAGGCGAGCTATTCTCTAGGCGCCGAGGCAGTTGCCAGGGCGCGCGACGGCGGCGGGCCGACCTTCGTTCTGCTGGACACTTATCGCTGGCGCGAGCATTGCGGGCCGAACTACGACAACACCATCGGCTATCGCGCCGAGGCCGAATACCTGGAGTGGGAGAAGCGCTGCCCCGTGCGCCGGACAAGAGAACGGCTGGTCGCGTCGGGCGCCCTCACCGTCGCGCGGGCCGAGGCGATGGATCGCGAGGTCGCCGCCGAGGTGGCCGAGGCGATGGATTTCGCGCGCAAGTCGCCGCTGCCGGCGCCCGAGCAGGCGGCCGCGCACGTCTACGCATGAATCCTCGCGCCGGGAAATGAGCGAACAGCGCATCATCACGCTGGCCGAGGCGGTCCGCGAAGCGCAGATGGAGGCGCTCGCGCGCGACAAAAGCGTTTTCCTGTTCGGCCAGGGAGTCGCCGATCCGTCCTCGATGTGGGGCACGATGAAGGGGGCGGTCGAGAAGTTCGGCCCCGACCGCGTGATCGAGATGCCGATCGCCGAGAACGGCGCGGTCGGCACGGCGATCGGCGCCGCGGTCAACGGCCAGCGGCCGGTGATCGGGCTGCACCGCGTGGAATTCGCCCTGCTGGCGTTCGAGCAGATCGTCAACAACGCGGCCAAGACGCACTACATCAGCAACGGCACGCACAAGGTGCCGCTGGTTATCCGCATGGTGATCGGCCGCGGCTGGGGACAGGGGCCCGAGCACTCGCAGAGTCTGGAATCCGTGTTCGCATATTTCCCCGGCCTCAAAGTGGTGATGCCGGCCTTCGCAGCCGACGCCAAGGGCATGCTGATCTCGGCCATCGAGGATGACAACCCCGTGCTGTTCATCGAGCACCGATGGGTCCACTACTCCACCGGCCACGTGCCCGAGGGCTACTACAAGTCGCCGCTGGATGGCCCGCGCGTGGTGCGCGAGGGTACGGACCTCACGGTGGTCGCCACGTCGCACGCGGCGCTCGAGGCGGTGCGCGCCGCCGACATGCTGAAGAAGATCGGCTGCTCGCTGGAAGTGCTCGACATGCGCGTGCTGCGGCCGCTCAATACCGCGCCGATCGTCAAGTCCGTGCGCGAGACCGGCCGTCTGGTCACCGTCGATACCGGCTTCATCCGCTACGGCGTGGGCGCGGAGATCGTCGCCAGCGTGGCTGCCGAGGCGCTCAAGGACCTCAAGGCGGCACCCGTGCGCCTGGGCCTGCCCGAGCATCCCACGCCCAGTTCGCGCGGCATGATCCCCGGTTTCTATCCCGATGCCGAGCGCATCGTGCGCGTGGCCGGCGATCTGCTGAAGCTGAAGCCCGCGGACGCGGAATCGGTCGTCCGCCAGCTCGCCGACAGCCGCAAGGGCGTGGCGATCGACGTGCCCGATCCGTTCTTCAAAGGCCCATTCTAGCCGAGCCCTCCGGCCGCGCCGGACATAGTGGCCGACGGCGTTGTCCACCCGCCAACCGGAACATCCCGATGACAGATTTCAAGGTACCGTTCATCGATCTGGTCCAGCGCTATGCCGAGGAGCGCGACGAGATTCTCGCCTGCGTCGACCGCGTGCTCGGCAAGGGCCATCTGGTGCTGACGCAGGAAGTCGACGAGTTCGAAGCCGAAGTGTGCAAGTACACCGGCGCAAAGCACTGCGTGTCGCTCAATTCGGGCACCGACGCGCTGATGATCGGCATGTGGACGATGGGCATCGGCAAGGGCGACGAGGTGATCACCACGCCGGTGTCGTTCGTGGCTTCCACCGGCTCGATCGCCCATATCGGCGCGATGCCGGTCTATGCCGACGTGCGCGCCGATCAGAACATCGATCCGGCCGAGATCGAGAAGAAGATCACGCCGCGCACCAAGGCGATCATGCCGGTGCACTGGGTCGGCCGCGTGGCGGACATGGACCCAATCATGGAGATCGCCAGGAAACACAAGCTGAAGGTAATCGAGGACGCGGCGCAAACCATGGGCGCCTATTACAAAGGCAAGCATGGCGGCACCTTCGGCGATTGCGCGGCGGTCTCGGCGCATCCGCTGAAGAATCTGAACGCGTTGGGCGATGGCGGCTTTCTTCTGACCGACGACGGCGAGATCGCGAAGAAGGCCAAGGTCTATCGCAATCATGGCCAGGAAAGCCGCGACAACTGCGTGATGTTCGGCGTCAATTCGCGGCTCGACGTGCTCAACGCCGAAGTCTTGAAATTCCGGCTGAAGCGCGTGAAAGAGGTCGTGGACCGCCGCCGGCGCAACGCCGACATCTATCGCCGGATCGTCAAGCCGGGGCATATCTACATTCCCGAGGAAAAGCAGCACGAGGTGGTGTCCTACGTGATGTTCATCACCCAGGCGGAGGACCGCGACCGGCTGCAGAAATACCTGGCCGATAACGGCGTGCAGACGCTGGTCTACTACGGAACCGCGCTGCACCTGCACAAGGCGTCGGCCAGGCTGGGCTACAAGCGCGGCGACTTCCCCGTGGCCGAGAAGCAGTGCGATCGCGTGCTGGCCCTGCCGCACATGCAGTACCTGAGCGAAGACCAGGTCTCCTACGCCGCCAATCTGGTCAACAAGTTCTACGGCGTCTGAGCGGTGGCGATGGACGCGGGCCCAGTCCTGGTGGTGGCTCCGCACGGGCTGGATGAGGTGTTGGGCTGCGGCGGGACCATGGCGATCGACGCCGCCGCCGGCCGCGCGGTCCACGTGCTGATCCTCTGCGGCGACGGCACGGGCTATGACGACAAGCGGCGCGAAGCCGCATCGGCGACGGCCAAATTGCTGGGGGCCCAGCCGCCGCGTTTCGCGGGGTTTCCGGAGAATCGCAGCGACACGGTGCCGCTGGGTGATCTGATAGCGGCTATCGAGCGGGCCGTCGCCGAGGTCAAACCGGCCACGGTCTATGTTAGCCATGGCGGCAACCTGAACGTCGACCACCAGAACGCGTTCCGCGCGACGGCCACGGCGCTAAGACCCGTTCCCGGCGGCCCGGTGCGCGCGTTCTATGGCTATGAAGTCGCCTCCAGCACGGACTGGGCGCCGCCCGGATTCGGCGCCGCCTTCCAGCCACAGCGCTTCGTCGATATCGCGGCGGTGCTGGACAAGAAGATCGCGGCGCTGCGCCTCTATGCCGCCGAGTTGCGGCCCGAGCCGCACGCCCGGTCGCTGGCGGCGATCGAGAACCTGGCGCGCGCCCGCGGCGCGACGGCGGGCGCGAAGGCCGCGGAAGCCTTCAGCGTGCTGCGGCTGATCGACGGACCGAACGCTTAGCAACGCCCATTACAGCAGCCCGCGCAGCCGCGCATGGGCGATCAGGCTGGTGGTGGGGCCGTCGCGGATTTCGTTTTGCAGCAGCAGGCCGTCGATATCCTGCTTGGCGATCACCTCGATTCCGGCGATCCCTTCGCTGTGTTGCGGCTTGCCCACGCCGCCGATCCGCGCGGCGTACATCTTCAGGTCTTCCGAGGTCAGCGCGGTGCTGGTATAGAGGATGCCCAT